>JAQXUJ010000189.1 GCA_029219925.1 Clostridiales bacterium
TCAAGCAGTTGGGCGCTGTTTGTTTCCGAATAAATCTGCACGGTGCGCCGGCATAAATCGGCTGTGGCGCTGTCAAGGTCGGAGTAATCGCCCGAGTGTACCGCACCTGAAAGCTTGTTGGGATCAATGCCTGTGGGACGGAGAATTAGCTCGGAATAGTCCGCACCTGAAAGCTCCGCTTTAATAACCGCCTTTATATTATGAAAATCATTTTCGGTTATAAGTGCCGATAATGCGTCGGCACCGCATAGCTCAAGGCATGTATTCCATGTCTTTTCAAGCTCATTTTCCAGTGCGTCACCGAGATTGTCGCCGGAATATTCCTTTTTTTCAAGCATCTGTAAAATCTCATTGCTGCCGGAACTTTGAATCAGCTCCCTGTAATCGGAGTCGGTCAGCATGTTTTTTTCCAGAACCTTTACATATGCTGCCGCATAGGTGTAGTTTTCCGTCATATCTGAACCTCCGCAAGTATTTCGCTTGCTGTGTCGTATATTTCGGCTGCGCGCTCTTCAAAGATACCTTCCAAGGTGCAGTCGTAGCTGATTTCGCCGCACTCCATTATGAATCCACCCGTAGTATTAACGGTTTCGTCCGAAACTGTCGAGCCGCTGAAGATTGTTTCATCTATGCGGTCTTTATCACGGCTGCTGAGGTATATTATGCCGCCTGTACGTCCTGTTTTTTCATAAAGGCTACGCAAAAATGCGCTGTATTCGGCTACGTCCAGCTCGGCAATCTGCCGGGCTGCCATTTTCAAAGAAGATTTCACAGCGGCGGTACGCGCTTTAAGACGGGTTGTTTTCAAAAGCTGCTTGCGCTCTGCCTCCTGGGCGGAAAACAGCTGTTCAATTTCTTTGTTAAGTTTTTCTTCAAATTCTGTTCTCATTGCCGCTTTTTCTGCCTCAAAATTGCTGTAAACAGCCTTGAGCTTTACGTCGGAGTCAGCTTTTATGGCATGAGCCTTTTTTTCACCGTCCGACAGGATTGCGTCAATGATTGGCTGTAGGTTTCCCATATGCTTCCTCCGCTCAAATATTGATTACAATAAGAAAGGATATAATGAATCCTAAAAGAGCATACAACTCGATAAGAGATGCAGATACAATAGCCTTAGAGCTTTCTTCGGGGCGCTTTGCGGTAAGAGCGCATCCCGCCGCACATACTCTGCCTTGAGCCTTGCCCGAGAAGTAACCGCCAAGACCGATGGGAAGTGCTGCCGCACAATATGCAAGACCTATGCCCAAATCCGTTACCGTCTCGCCGCCCAATATGCCGGTATTAAGCATAATCATAATAGCAATAATCAGTCCGTAAAGACCCTGTGTACCGGGAAGAAGCTGTAAAACCAGCATCTTGCCGAACTTTGACGGGTCATTGGATATAACGGCGCTTGCCGCCTCCGAAGCGGTACCGACACCTTTTGAAGAGCCCATTCCGGCAAGCCCTACGGCAAGGGCCGCTCCCAACACGCAAAAAAACAATCCTAAATTCATTTCATTCACTCCTTCTAATTTTCTGAAAAGTCATAATATTTGGTTTCCGTTTTTAACGGACGGAAGCGTCTGCCGCCGCCCTCATAGAATTTCTGATAGAATTCCACATACTGAAGTCGGTTTGTATGGACGTATGCACCCAGCATATTTATTGCAAAGTTTATAGAATGTCCTACAATGGAAATCAGTACAAAAACAATAACGCCTACAACGGATTTTCCGCCCAGTGACGCAAGTACATTGACTACCGAGGCAATTACGCCGGTGGCAAGTCCAAGTGCCATAAGTCGGGAATAGGACAGAATATCGCCCACATATCCTGTAATATCGTATAAGCTCATTATGCCCGAAAAGAACTTCGCAATCGGAGAATGTTTGTCGCGTCCACCGGTAAGTACCAGACCGACAGCACCCAAAACAGCTGAAATTCCACCGATTTTCTGAACTGTATCCGAGCCAAAGCTCATGCCTGCCGCAAGGATGCTTATACCGACGAGGACAACCATCCAAAAACCCACATCGAAAATTGCGTCCTTTTTATTTCCGTCGCGCCACAGAATGTAAAATTTTACGGACAGAGCCGTTAAAATGTGAAGCATTCCGAATGCAACCGAGATTATCAGCAGCTCAAGAGCCTGATTTACAGGGTCGATGAGCAGCGGGCGGAAGCGGACTGCACCGCTGAAAAATGTAGAGGATACCGTGCCGATAAGGTCGCCGAAAAAGCTTCCGTATAAAATTCCCCAAATAGTTGTGGAAATCCCGCAGTAAAAGAACATTTTAAACATTCGCCGTTTATCTGCTTCGAGTATCTGAGAGAAACCCAAAATCCCGCATGCAATCATCATCAGCAGTCCGTATCCGGCGTCGGAGAACATCATTCCGAAGAACCAGTAGTAAAAAAACGCCATAATGGGATTGGGGTCTATATCGTGCTTGGAAGGCATAGAGTAGCTTGCCGTAATTTCCTCGACAGGAGCAGAAAATGCATTGTTGGAGAATGCGACAGGAGTTTCCTCGCCTTCATCAAGTTCTTCATATTCCGCTGCGGCAGTAAAGCGATTCTCCAAAGAGGACATCATCTTCGCAGCAAGATAGTCAGGCACATATCCGGTTATTGCAAAGACTGTTTCGGTATTCTGCGATTCTGCAAGTGCCCGGTATTTATCTGCTTTGATCGAAAGCTTGTCGTGGTAAAGCTCAAGAAGCTGAAGCTTTTTTGACAATTCGGTAAGTGTTTCTCTTAAAGAGTCGTTTTCGGCAAGCAGACTGTTTTTCTTATCCTCAAGATGATTTATTTCATCACGCGGTGAAAGGTGTGCCGACGTGGGAGACGATTCGGAAAAGCCTGCCTCGGCTAAGAATTCCTCCGCTTTATCGCTGTCTGTTTTCAAATATACCGCCCATATAAGCGTAAGACTGCCGTCCTTTCCAAATTCCTCATAATATATCGGAAAGTCCTGTGCAAGTGCTGAAAGCTCCGTACCGGTCACAGTGCAGCCGCCTGAAACATGTTCTGTGTAAGCGGTCGAAAATCTGCCCAAGGGCAAATCATGATTCAGATATGGCGAAAGCTGCGTGATTTTTGCCGTTATTTTTTCGGATTCGGATATGTTATGTTTTATTTGTTCGCTGCACTTTATTATTGCACGCGCGGTGTGATTTGCCTTGCGGACTTCAACCCTGTCCGTGACGAACGGATCGGACGGACTTCGGCGGCGCCTGGCAAAAATACTTTTTTTCTGCGGAACCAAGCGGTTTAAAATCTCTATTGCCTCGTTTAAATCCGAAATGTTCTCTTCAAGGCGCGCAAGAGCCTGTGCAGAGGCGGGTTCCTCGGATTTTCCCGTCGGTTCAAAGGCTTCGCTCCGCTGGAGATAATCCATAACGGCACTGATTTCGGAGCCGGGAGAATACACCGTGATTTTCCGCGTTTTTACAATGGACAAGCTTTCACCTCATTTCAATATCATATTTGCGACGGCATCCGCCGCTTTTTGTATGTTTGGCTTGTATTTTTCGGAAACAACGTCGAACAGCGCCTCCGATTCTTTTTGTGCTTCGCCGCGGAGTCTGTCGACCTCCCGTCGAGCGTCTGCAAGACGTTTCTTTCGCTCCTCTTTGAGCTGCTCCGAAAAATCGGCGCGCTCCTGCCGTATTTTGCGGTCGGCTTCCTCAGCTGCGCTGCGTGCCGCTTCTTCAGCGTCAGCCAGCATATTTTTTACCTGCGCCTCGGCAGATTTGATTTTATCAAGACTTTCTTTTGACATATGCGCCTCACCTCTTTTAATACATTCTTTCCCTTGTGCGGAAAAATATGTATATTTGCTTTATTATACATGATGTGGGTACCTAATTTCAACGGGCAAAATCAAATTTATGCGTATTTATTGGACAAAATTGTCAATTTGACTATATTTTAGAATAAATTTTGCACAAAAATGTATAACTAATATTTACAATTTATATTTAATGTGATAAAATTGAAAAGCAATTGTGGCGTTTTACGGATAAACATCACTTAATATTCGGAAAAATCCGGGAAAAAGATGTCTAAATCTTGATTATTTGGCAAGAATATAAGGGAACGGCTAATGAAAGGAATGTAAAATTATGTCGGAAACATTTTTTGCAACGCTCTCGCCGATGCTGGTGATGTTTGTATGTATAGTTATTGGATTTGTGCTGAACAAATGGAAGCTGACGCCGGATAATACCGCTTCGGTGCTGTCAAAGCTGGAGAATTATGTGATAGTTCCGGCTCTTATCATAAACACGTTTATGAAATACTGTACGGTGCAGTCGCTGACCGGGGAATATCGGCTTATACTTTACTGCATACTCGTGCTTGTCATGGCGTTAGTCATAGCGATACCGCTTTCGGGTATTTTCGTGAGGGAAGGATATAACCGTAATGTGTATAAGTATGCACTGACGTTCGGAAATTTCTCATTTATGGGGAATGCCATTGTGCCTGCAATTCTGGGCGATGAGGCGCTTTACAGGTATATGCTCTATATTCTCCCTCTGAATGCTGCGGTATATACATGGGGTATGATTATACTTATTCCTAAAGGCGAAAAAGGGGAGTCAACGCTTAAACGGCTTTTTAATCCGATTTTTGTGTCAATAATCGTGGGTACACTGCTGGGGTTATCCGGCGCAGCGGAGGTTATTCCCGGATTTATAACAACGTCAATATCAAACCTCGCTGCGTGTATGGGTCCGCTGGCGATGATTCTTACGGGTTTTGTAATCGGCAGCTATGATATGGCAAAGCTGTTAAAGGAGAAGAAGGTATATATAGCCGCACTTTTAAGGTTGATAATACTTCCTCTTTTGTTTGTTGCGGTACTATACTTTGCCGGTGCAGACAGAACGGTGCTTGTGCTGACGCTTTTTGCTTACGGAACTCCGCTGGGACTCAATACCGTGGTTTTTCCGGCAGCATACGGCGGCGACACCGAAACCGGTGCGGCTATGGCGATGATTTCACATACGCTGTGTGTTATAACAATTCCTTTGATGTATGCGTTAATCACTCATGCAATGTAAACATGCCACATAATAAATGATATAAAGGGGAATTTTTATGGAAAAAGAAAGAAGCAGTTTTACAGGTAAGATAGGGTTTGTCCTTGCGGCGGCGGGCTCTGCGGTAGGTCTTGGGAACATATGGAGATTTCCGTATTTGGCGGCTAAATACGGCGGCGGAATTTTTCTTTTGGTATATTTGATTTTGGCGGTAACCTTTGGCTTTGCTCTGATGACCGCAGAAATTGCAATCGGCAGAAAAACAGGTCTTTCCGCAATAGGAGCTTTTAAAAAGCTCGGAAAGAAGTATGCGTTTATAGGCTATCTTGAATCGATTGTACCAATAATAATTCTGCCGTATTACTGTGTAATCGGCGGCTGGGTAACGAAGTATATGGTTACATTTATATCCGGCGGTGCCATACACACAATAGCAGACGATTATTTCGGGGCATTTATAGGTCAGCCTCTTGCTCCCATGATATACTTTGCGGTATTTCTGGGACTTACTACGGCGGTTATATGTCTGGGCGTTGAAAAGGGAATAGAAAAGGTAAGCAAAATTATGATGCCTGTTCTGGTTGTGCTGTCCGTAATTATTGCAGTATACGCTATGTTTCTGCCGGGAGCTATGGAGGGCGTAAAATACTATCTGCTTCCCGATTTCTCACAGTTCAGCGTAACAACAGTTCTTGCGGCAATGGGACAGATGTTCTATTCCATGTCGCTGGCAATGGGTATAATGGTAACATATGGGTCGTATATGAAAAAGGAAGTCAATCTTGAATCCTCGGTTCGTCAGATTGAAATTTTCGACACCGGTATCGCTTTTATTGCCGGTCTTATAGTAATTCCTGCGGTATTTGCCTTCTCCGGCGGTGATGAGGCGGCTCTGGGGAAAGGACCGGGGCTTATGTTTGTTACCCTTCCTAAGGTATTTGAAAGTATGGCGGGCGGAACATTTATAGGAACATTGTTCTTTGTGTTGGTTCTGTTTGCGGCGCTTACATCGTCTATTTCACTGATGGAGGCTGTTGTTTCCATTATTCAGGATAAGTTTAAAATAAGCCGCGGACGCTCATGCTTTTTCACGGTTCTTATTTCGGTTTTACTGGGCGTACCTTCATCGCTGGGCAACGGAGCGTGGAGCGGTATTAAGATTATAGGGATGGACTTTTTGTCCTTCTTCGATTTTATAAGCAACAGCGTTCTTATGCCGATAGTAGCGTTCTTCATCTGCATATTTGCCGGATACGTTATAAAGCCAAAGACAATTATTGAAGAGGCGGAGGAACACGGACAGAAATTCTCCGAAAAAGGATTATTTACCGTAGTTATCCGGTATGTGGCGCCTATATGTATAGTATTGATTCTTATTTCATCGGTTCTTGACGCTATGGGAATTATGAAAATCTGACAATCTCAGAAAAAAGACATATTTTCGGATATGTCTTTTAATAATGTGAATTTTTTGTTAAAAAATGTAAAAAAGCTTTGAAAAATAAAAATACTATGTTATAATAATAACAGAATCTGTGTATTACGTTAGATATAAACAGCGTTATCCGACGAATGCACAGAAAGATAATAATGCATCCGGAAATGCATTGGTTTCTTTTTAAGAACAGCGTATATTTTCGGACTGCTATGAGGAGGTAGTATTAATATGTTAAACAAAAAGGTAAGTGAACTTCTGAACGATCAGATTAATAAGGAGCTGTACTCGGCATATCTGTATCTCGATTTTTCAAACTATTTTGAGCAGAGAGGTCTTGACGGCTTTGCAAACTGGTACTATATTCAGGCGCAGGAAGAAAGAGATCACGCAATGCTGCTTTACCGCTATCTTCAGAATAATAATGAAAAGGTTACGCTTGATGCAATTGCTAAGCCCGACAAGGATTTAAGCAGCGACATGGATGTATTAAAAGCGGGACTTGCTCATGAAGAATATGTAACATCCCTCATTAACGATATTTATGCGGCGGCATATGAAGCAAAGGATTTTCGCACAATGCAGTTTTTGGATTGGTTTGTAAAGGAGCAGGGCGAGGAGGAAACAAACGCCAATGATTTGATTTCAAAAATGGAGCTGTTCGGTTCAGACCCCAAGAGTCTTTATATGCTGAACAGTGAGCTGGCGGCACGTGTTTATTCCGCACCGTCCCTTGTACTATAAAATATACATAAAAAAATACAGGTGGGATATTTCCGCCTGTATTTTTGTCTGTAATCAAAATGTGATACTGCGCCTGATAAATTACTTGAAATTGCGTGTAATAAACAAATATTATTTGTATTTCTTATACCGAAATAATATGTATTTCAGGGAAATCCTGTTCAAGCTTTTCTAAAACTGTGTGTGTTTCCGCAGACTGCGTTTTGTCCACAACAATTATTTCCGATTTTGGATTTTTCCGCATCAGCTCCCGCAGCTCACACTCAATATCGTCATCACCCTTGCCGGCAAAGGTCATTATACATGAATATTTCCTGCTTAAAAGAGCATCGGCGGATATGATGATGAAAATAACTGTCAGCACGAGAATTAACGATATAAATAGGCTGTTCATTATATCATCTCCAATACATTTCACTGATATATAGTATGAATTTTGTGCAAATGTGTGAATTTGGGTACAGGATATTGACAAACCGCAGGAAAAAGTATAAAATTATCATATATGAATGACGGAGGAATGGCATATGGGATTAACATTAACAGAAAAGATACTTTCAGCTCATCTTGTTGAGGGCGAAATGATTAAGGGCAGCGAAATAGGAATTAAAATTGACCAGACGCTTACCCAGGACGCAACGGGTACGATGGCGTACCTTGAATTTGAAGCAATGGGCGTGCCGAGGGTAAAGACGGAAAAGAGCGTTGCTTACATAGACCACAATACGCTGCAGTCGGGATTTGAAAATGCCGACGACCACCGCTTTATCGGCAGCGTATGTAAAAAGCACGGTATATATTTTTCAAGACCGGGGAACGGTATCTGCCA
Source organism: Clostridiales bacterium (assembly GCA_029219925.1). Classification (GTDB taxonomy): domain Bacteria; phylum Bacillota; class Clostridia; order UBA1381; family UBA1381; genus UBA1738. The sequence goes on from JAQXUJ010000189.1 coordinate 8,039, forward strand.
TCAAGTGCATCTTGAAAGGTTCGGAATACCGGGAAAAACGCTTATCGGGTCGGACAGCCACACGCCGACCGGCGGCGGAATCGGCATGATTGCAATCGGCGCCGGCGGTATGGACGTTGCTGTTGCTATGGGCGGCGGTACCTACTATATTACATGCCCGAAGGTTGTGCAGGTAAATCTTACCGGCAAGCTTAGCCCGTGGGTATCTGCTAAGGACGTTATCCTTGAGGTTTTAAAACGCATGTCGGTTAAAGGCGGCGTCGGCAAGGTTATTGAATACTGCGGTGAAGGCGTAAAGTCACTGACTGTACCGGAGCGTGCGACAATCACAAATATGGGCGCGGAACTGGGCGCAACAACGTCAATATTCCCGTCTGATGAAAATACAAGACAATTTTTGGCTGCGCAGGGTAGGGAAGAAGATTATACGCCGCTGTGTGCTGATGACGACGCCGTTTACGATGAGGTAATAAATATCAATCTCGCAGAGCTTGAGCCGCTTGCGGCATGTCCGCATTCTCCGGACAACGTTAAGAGCGTTGAAGAAATCGGAAAAATGAAAATTGACCAGGTTTGTATCGGTTCATGTACCAATTCATCACTTTTGGATATGCTGAAAGTTGCTCATATACTAAAGGGAAAAACAGTTAATCCCAATGTGTCGCTTGCTATT
>JAQXUJ010000190.1 GCA_029219925.1 Clostridiales bacterium
TATAGAGGAGCGTTCCCTGCATGTTTTATCCGGCTACGACAAGACGTGTGATAAGATAGCGTACCTTGAAGGCGTGGGTAAGAAGATGCGGTATGAACTCCCGTATATAGAAAACTCAAAGCTTTTGGACAATTCAGGAAAACTAATCTGGAACAGCAGGATCGGCACGGAAGGCTACAAAAAGGTAATGAGAAATCTTGCGGCAGAAATTATAATGGGGAATTAAACGGAAAGGAAATAATGTTCATATGCTTGATGTATTTAATATAAACGACCTTATCTACAGCGCGAATGTCAATACAGAGCCGGGCAAAGGCGGTCAGCAGACGGCGACATATAAGGATATACTGGACAGAATCCGTCATATCATATCCAAAAACCATTCCGCGGAGCTTATCGGTATTCTGTACTCAGATGAGGCGCGCGAAAGACTTAAGAATCTGATCGTACGCTATTTGAACCAAAACAAGCTGTACGCAAGAGATTGCAGCAATATCTCTGAGCTGGCTGATCGGATATATGAGGACATGGCAGGCTTTGGTGTACTGACAAAATACATATCGGACACAAGGGCTGAGGAGATAAATATAAACAGCTGGGACGCGATTGAGGTCATATATCCGGATAAAACCGTTATGCTTGACGAACGGTTTTTAAGCCCGGAGGACTGCATGGACAAAATAAAGAAAATGGTATGGTTGGGCGGCTCTATCATAGACGGCGCAAACCCGAAGGTCGACAGCTTCATAGGCGAGGGGATCAGAATATCGGCGATTATTCCGCCGTGCGTGGATAAGCGAACAGGCGGAGTCGCGTCGATAAGACGTCAGAAGGAAAATGTCATAACGCGGGACCTGATGATAAAATACGGCAGTGCAACGCCGGAGGAGTTGGATTTCCTGTCGCTGTGTGTAAATAACGGTGTGTCTCTCGCGATTGCAGGCTCGACAGGTTCGGGTAAAACTACGGATTTGGGATATTTAATCGGTGAGATTGATAAAAACATGCGTATATATACGATTGAGGATACAAGGGAACTGAATATTGCACGATACGATAAAAACGGGAAAATGCTAAACCGCGTTGTGCAGACGGTAACAAAGGACGGCGTAAATCCTGTTACAATGGACGATTTATTAAAGGAAGCGCTCAGGTTTCACCCATATGCCATTATCCCGGCAGAGATGCGCGGCGGCGAGGCGCTGACTGCGGTTGAGGCGGGAAGAACAGGACATACGATCATCAGCACGCTGCATGCAAACTCGGCGGTAGATGCATATAACAGGATACTGTCGATGTGCGTGTCAACCGGTGTGCGGCTTTCGGAGAGTAAGCTTTTGGAATTTATTTTAGAAGCGATGCCGCTGATACTGTTTAAGCGGCAGCTTCAGGACGGGCGGCGTGTGTATGACGAAATATTCGAGGGAACCGGTGTGGAAAACGGCAGAGTGACCGGCAATACTCTGTGGAAATATGAAGTGATTGACAATATCTATGATGACGACGGAAATATCACGAAAGTGAAGGGCAGACATGTGCGCAGGAATAATATTTCAGCATCTCTTGAACAAAGACTCAAATACGGCGGCGCACCGGAGTCGGCACTTGCCATGTTTATGAAGGGTGCAGGTGACGGAAAATGATGTATGCTGTAATCTTTATACTGCTTACACTCGGATTTTTTCTCACTTTGGATATTAAAATCATTGCGCCGAAAAGCCGTGTATCGCTGTCGAAGAAAAGTGCGCACGATAAACGGCGCGCGGTCGATGAAAAATTCGCGCGTCCGGGTATCTTTGAGAGAATTGCGGTTTCTGTAAAATCCACCGCAGGTATGTGCGGCATGAAAATGAACACCTTTTATCTTTTGTCGCTAATCAGCGGATTTTTAGGAATCGGTATCGGAAAAGCGCTGTTTTCCGACTCGTTTTTGTCGGCAGTAACCGGAGCTGTCATGCTGCCGGTAATATATATAGTTTTAAGAGTGAAAGCACGCTGGTACGTCAGAAATCAGGACGAGCTTTTGGAAAATACAATGAACCTTATAACCAACAGCTATTTATCCTGCAATGACATCATTACGGCAGTGAATGAAAATCTTGATAAGATAGATATCCCCGGACCGTTTGAGGAGTTCATAACCGATGTTACGCTGATAGACTCTAATATCCGCCGTGCTCTTCGCAAACTTGAAATGAAGATACATAATAAGTATTTTGCAGAATGGATCGACATACTGGTAATCGCACAGGAAAAGTCCGGTGACTACCGGTTCGTTCTGCCGGCGATTATCCAAAGCATGAACGATACAAAGCGATTGCGCCTTGAGGCGGATACTGTAATGATGTCAGTATGGAAGGAGTATTTTACCTCCATTGTGCTTGCGTTTTCAATCATACCGATTCTCAGGTGGAGCAACAACGCATGGTTTGACCTTCTCGTATCCTCCGTGATCGGAAAGCTGCTGATATTTTTAATGCTGGTACTGACGATAGCTTCTGCGTTTATCACCTTAAGGATCAACAAGCCGCTGTAGGAGGGGATGACAATATGATATATTTTGCTGTATTTATGCTTATAAGCTTAGGTCTGTACACGGTCTATGGCGGAATATGCGGGCTTGCGCCGATGGCAACAGCGAAAAATTTACGCACGGCGTCAAGGAATGAGGACGCGTTAAAAAGCGCGTTTAACAGCTTGTATGTAAAACCTCTTCTGCATCTTGTATCGCCATGTATACGTCTTTCCGAAATACGGGAGAAGCGTATGAGAACGCAGCTTGCAAGAGCAGATATCCGGCTTAGTCCGCAGGAATATTTTGCGCGTTCCATCCTCATGGCGGCAACGGCTGCGGTAGGTATGGGATTTTTGCTGACGCTTACAATGCCGAAGCTCCTACCGCTGGCGGCGGTGTTTTCCGGGATTGTGTTCTTTCATTTTCACGGTGAGATAAAGGACCGGCTCAAGGCAAAGGACCGACTGATCGAGTCGGAGCTGCCGAAGTTTATTCGTGCCGTGGTTCAGGGAATGAAAACCGAGCGCGATATCATAAAGCTTTTGGAAACGTATTTAAGCATTGCCGGGGAGGGGTTAAAGTATGACATTGAGGTGCTCATAATGGACTTAAAATCCGGCAGCTTTGACGACGGTATGGCGGCATTTGATAAGCGGGTAGGAAACAGCTATGTTTCACGGCTTGCAAAGGCACTCATATCCGCTGATAAAGGCGATAACCAGGACTCGGCGCTTAATTATCTGATGTCAGATATGGGAACTCTTGCAAAGGAAATGTTAGAGCGCGAGCTGGCAAAGCGTCCGGGGCGGGTGAAGATGCTGGTAATACCGATCGTGATTACAGCGGTCGGCGCATTGTTTTATGTAATAGGCGCAAATCTTTTCGACAGCATCGGAGCGATAATGTAAAAGAATTTATGTCGTATTTAGCGGCAGACGGGAGGAATTTTTAATGAAAAACTTTAAACTTGCCTTAATCAAGGCGAAACAGCGTACAAGAGAGCTTTTGAACAACACCGACGGGGATCAAATTACGGGATGGCTCATTGTTGTGCTTTTGGTAGTAGTGGTCGGTGCGTTCTTTCTGAACACATACCAGACGACGATTGAGGAGATCTGGGAAGCGATCGTACAGAAGATTTACACAACCTTTGGTATCTGACGAGGTGATGGGCGTGGTAAAAAAGGCGGCAAGCGCATACTATGAGATTATCATAAAAACGCTGGTGTTTATTACCCTTATTGCAACCGCCGTTTCCTTTTTCGGCGTGTTTACGGTATACATGAACCTGAACTATGCCGCAAAGCGCGTAGTACGGGAGGTGGAAATAACGGGGCAGGTAACGCCTGCGACATATAACCTTTTTGAAGAATACAAAAACAATACGAATATCGGCAGCGGTGCGGTAATGAACATTACTGCCGACCGGTATTTTGACACTGCCACAAAAAAGATACAGCTCAGAACAAATTTTACCGTGACTTGCCGGACGATATACAGAATCAATATTTTCACACCCAAGGGCGGAAACGGTATCGGCATTAACGTGCCTTTAACGGTAAAGCTTACGGGAATGTGTGAGAAATACTGGAAAAACTGAAATGAGGGAAGAAATTATGGACAAAATACTAAACTACGCCATAGCGGAAAACGCGTCGGATATTCATATCACGCAGGACAAGCCCGGTTGGATGCGGATAAAGGGCAGCTTTTCACGGTACGGCGGCAAAATAACCATAGACGATATAGATGAATTTACAGAGCTTGTACTGCCGGAAGTGCTTGACGCGTATACGCGGCTCAGAAACCGGACCGGTAATGCTCCGATAGACGGCGCGTTCAAATACGGCGGCAGACGCTTTCGTATCAATATCTATCTGTCGGCAAGCGGTATAAATATTTCGCTGCGGCTTTTAAGCGATACTATCCTGCCGATCGACAGGCTGTATCTTCCGGAAAGTGTGCGCCTGTTCACACGTGCGGCGGAGGGACTGTATCTGGTAGTGGGCACGACCGGCAGCGGCAAGTCCACTACGCTTGCGTCGGTGATTGATGAAATAAATCATACCAGAAGCGAGAATATACTTACCGTTGAGCAGCCTATAGAATATGTGCATATATCCGATAAATGCAGGATTGAGCAGATTGAAGTGGGGAAGCATATAAAAAGCTTTGCAGAGGCAACGGTCGCAGCAATGCGGCAGAACCCGAATGTTATATTGGTCGGCGAAATGCGTGATCTGGAAACGATACAAAATGCAATCACCTTAGCCGAAACCGGACATATCGTGTTCGGTACACTGCACGCTAAAGGTGTGACCGACACGATTGACAGGATTGTGGATGTGTTCCCATCCAAGCAGCAGGAGCAAATCAGACTGCAGCTTGCCGGTGTGTTAAAGGGGATTATACATCAGACGCTTGTAAAATCCGGAACCGGCGGTGTTGTTCCCGTAATTGAACAGCTCATGGTAGATGACGTTGTTTCCTCTATGATTATGTCAAAGCAAAAACCGAACACCATACGCGACTATATGCGCGGGAAGTCCCTGCTCGGGAATGTACATAAAGCAGATAATCTGTACTGGCATATAAAGAACGGAAGGCTTGATATCGATGATGTAAAAAGATATGCAACGCCGAATGAGTACACCATGCTGAGGGCTATGTGCAGCGAAAAGACAGGCGGTGGATTCGGTGGCTAAACAGGTTATAGACTATGCGTTTGAAAATGGATTGATAACAAGTGAGCAAAAGGAAAAAGCCGAGGCTTACCGAAGGGAATCGGGTGCGTCCGACAACGCTGTACTGCTCGATATGAAACTGCTTACCGAGGAACAGCTTGCGGTGCTTTATTCACAGATGTACGGTTACCGGTATCTGAAGGAACCTGATGTACAGGAACCGGAATTATGCGAACAGCTGGAATATACCGACCTGTTAAAATACAGTTTTGCACCGATAATCAAGGGCGGAGGAATAACCATAGCAAGTGCAAATCCGGCAAAGCTTTTGTATGCAGAGGATTTAGTGCGCGATAAGACAGGGTATAAGGATAAGTTTGAGTATGCCGTGATCACAATGTCGGCTCTTGCGGCAATTCTTGAAAATGCGTTTGGAGGACAAAGCGCGGATTTTGTCCTGCCGGAGCTTGAAGCCGGCGATGCGTCTGATGAAACCGATATATATGACATAGCCGAAACCGATTCCTCCGCAATCGTATCAGTAATAAATAAAATATTTCGTGACGCGGTTGAGAATAAAATATCCGACGTTCATTTTGAGCCGCAGGAGGATAGCCTTATTGTGCGCTTTCGTGAGGACGGCACGCTGAAAAAACGGTACGAACTGCCCAAAAGCGCGGCGCGGCAGATTGCAAACCGTATTAAAACCATGGCTTCGGCAGACGTTAATACATCAAAGACCATTCAGGACGGCAATACACGGCTTGACATTTTCGGCAGATGTGTCGATCTGAGAATTTCTGTCATTCCGGCTGTTAACGGTGAAAATATAGTGGTCAGAATACTCGATCAGAACAGAACCGGCGTTGATCTTTCCATGATAGGTTTTTCAAAGGAAAATGAAGAACAGTTTATAAAGCTGATAAAAAGGCCGCAGGGGATAATACTGCTGACCGGACCTACCGGCAGCGGCAAAAGTACGTCATTGTATGCGGCGCTGTCGGTCTTAAACAGCGAGGACAGATGTATCATCACCTTTGAAGATCCGATAGAATACCGTATGCCGGGAATCGTGCAGGTGCAGATCAACCCTGCAATGGGTGTAACATTCCCGCAGGCGTTAAAGTCGGGACTAAGGCAGGATATTGAGGTGGCGCTGGTTGGCGAAATACGTGACCGTGAAACAGCGACGATTGCTTTTGATGCGGCAAATACCGGGCATATGGTGCTGTCAACACTGCATACCAACAGCGCGGCAAGCTCAATACTGCGACTGGTGAAGATGGGGATAGAACCGTATGTTGTTTCCCAATCGCTTGTCGCCGTTATAAACCAGCGGCTTGCAAAACGTATCTGTCCGGACTGCCGTGAGGAATACAGCCTTGATATACACTCACCGTACAGAAAAATACTTGGCTGCGGCGGCGCGCCTGTGCGTGTTTACCGCGGCAGAGGCTGTAAAAAATGCGGCGGCACGGGCTACCGTGGCAGAATTGCTCTGCAGGAATTTTTAGTGATTACAAACGAGATCGGCAATCTTCTTGATAAGGGCGCGAATACTAACGAAATAGAGCGGGCGGCAATAGCCGCAGGTATGGTGAAAATTCATCAGGATGGCATTAACAAGGCGCTTTCTGGGCTGACTACCCTTGATGAGGTGCATAGAGTGGTGTTCTTTGACGAACTGTAAAACTTTTAACGCCGCAAAGGCGGCAGACTGGAGGAAAGAATGAAAAAACAAATGAAATGCGGCATAGCAGCTGCAGCAATTTTTATGGCGGCAGCCGCTGTGTTCGTTGGATGCATAAAACTTAACAAGCCGGAGATCGGCGAAGTGAAAGCTGCCGGCAATATCAAGGTGACAGATGAGGAAAAAGCACAGTATAAGAATATGATCGGCAGCAGTATGAATGTAAAAAAAGCGGTTCTGATTCTGTTTGATACGGACATGGAGTGCAGGGAGTTTATTGAGAAGCATGGAGCTGAAAAGCTGCCTCAGGACGCCGGAGTAGGAATGGTTCCGTATATGGAAAACGGCTATTACAATATTGTCGGAAAGGCGGAGCTTGAAGCCGCGTTTGACGCACTTGCTGACGGCGAATACACAAAAGAACCTGTAAAGTATTCGGGTATGTTCTGCTATATGAAACGGCTTTCGGAGGACAAGCCCCTTGAGGATAATAAGACGCTGGAGGAGTTGATACGGCGTGATAAGTTGCAGAAAGAGGAGAGTGAAGTGA
>JAQXUJ010000191.1 GCA_029219925.1 Clostridiales bacterium
GAGCTTATAAGAAATTTACGTATCTCAAAAGCAAGTGTTTCAAGGTCACCGGTGGAAAGACCTTTTATGTCGTTGGGGGATTTTATATCTTTAAGTGTCATTTCAGACCATACCTTCGTTTCATATTCTTAATTAATAATAACACATATTTGTCATGTTGTAAAGCGGTCAAGGTTTTTGCGGACTTCGCCGGCAAGATACAGTGAACCGCACACGCATACAAGCTTTGAATTGCCGGCATATGAGAGAGCTTTTTTTACCGCTTTCACACAGTCGGATTCGGTTTCACAGCGTGAAAATGCAGACGACAATTCCCTTGAAGGAAGACAGCGGGGCATGTTGATTTCGGTTGCGATAACCCTTTCCGCAGCGGCGTCTATCATGGCTGCAGACTGCCTCCATGCCTTGTCGCTCATCATGGCGGTTACAAAAATAACCGGTTTTTTTAGGTTTTCGAGCGACTTAATGAGTGCTTCTATACCGTCGGGATTATGGGCCCCGTCAAGAATTAAATTTGGCAGAAAAAATTCAAAACGCGCTATCCAATGTGTGTGGGAAAGCCCATGCCTGATAACGTCTTCGTCAATTCCCAGCGTCTTGCATGCCTCATAGGCTATCCCGGCGTTATATTTCTGAAATTCGCCCCTAAGCGAGACAGGGAAGCTGCATGGAGGTGCAACGGTAAGTCTTACGTTTTTTTTGGTGCAGGTAGATTTAATAATCTTAAGAGCTTCAGCCGGCTGGTCGGCACATGTTATAACGTCTGCTCCCGGTTTTATGATGCCGCATTTTTCTGCTGCAATCTCCGTTATTGTATTACCAAGATATTTCGTGTGGTCAAGACCGATTTTTGTAATTACGCACAGCCGGGGCGAAGGAATGACATTTGTGGCATCAAGTCGTCCGCCCATGCCAGTTTCAATTACGACATAATCACACCGCATACGCTTGAAGTATAAAAAAGCCACGGCGGTTATTTGCGCAAAGACCGAGATTTCGACACCAATACCGTCAATGGTATTTTTCACCAGTGTTGCAAGATCCGCCAGAATATCATCGGGAATATTTACACCGTTGATTTGTATGCGCTCATTAAAAACTTCAATAAACGGCGAGGTGTAAAGACCGGTTTTAAATCCTGCGCTGCCAAGAACCGAAGCAATCATTGCACAAACCGAGCCTTTGCCGTTGGTTCCTGCGGCATGGATAAAGTTCAGCTCATTCTGAGGATTACCGAGTTTATCCAAAAGACGCTGCAGGTCGGCATTACCCAAAATTTTTGAAAATTTGGGAGTGTTATTAAAATATTTTAAAGTTTCACTATAATCCATTTCTCATCTAAAAGGGGTGACCGCACAGCGCCTCACCCCTTACAATCACATGTTTTCAAGATTTTTTATACTTTCGACAACCTTTTCCAGCATTTCGGAGTATTTTTTACCCTTTTCGCGCTCGGCTTTTATCACCTTTTCCGGTGCTTTTGAAACGAAGCCTTCATTGGATAGCTTGCCTTCAACACGCTTTATTTCGCTTTCGAGGTGCTTCTTTTCGTCATTAAGCCTTGCCAGTTCCTTATCCTTGTCAACAAGCTCGCCCATCGGAATAAATATTTCTGCACTGTCGACTACGATATTTACCGAACCCGCATCAATGCCTTCTTTACCTTTCTGTACCGTGGTTCCGGAAGCTGATGCAAGTTTTTCATAGAACGCCGAACCCTTTTCAAAAATATCAGTTTTTTCGGTTACAATGATAATTTTTGCCTTTTTTGAAGGCGGAACGTTCATGTCGGAGCGGCGGTTACGGATTGCGGAAATAGCTCCCATAATAAGCTCCATATTCTTTTCGTCCCCGGGGAAGGAAAGAGCAGGGTCATATTTAGGATAATCGCTTATTACAATGCTTTCGCCTTCATGGGGAAGATGCTGCCATATTTCTTCAGTGATAAAGGGCATGAAGGGGTGAAGAAGCTTCATTGTATTGGAAAGAACATATGTCAGCACATACTGCGCAGTCTTTCCGGTGGGATTTTCCTTGTCAAACAGACGAGGCTTTACAAGCTCAATGTACCAGTCGCAGAAGTTATCCCAAATGAAATCGTAAAGCTTTGATACAGCTACACCAAGCTCAAACTTATCAAGATTTTCGGTAACCTCTTTGCATAGGGTATTGTATTTTGAAATAATCCACTTATCCTCAAGCTGCAAATCCTTTATGTCCGGCAGCTTGTTCTCGGTAATATCAAGGTTCATCAGCGTAAACCGGGATGCGTTCCAAATCTTATTTGCAAAATTTCGGCTCGCTTCAACACGCTCGATGTAAAAACGCATATCGTTTCCAGGAGCGTTTCCCGTCGCAAGAGTGAAACGAAGAGCGTCGGCTCCGTATTTATCAATAATTTCCAAGGGGTCAATACCGTTCCCGAGGGATTTAGACATTTTTCTGCCTTGCGAGTCGCGGACAAGACCGTGAATAAATACGTGCTTGAAGGGAGTCTTGCCGGTATGCTCAAGACCGGAGAAAATCATTCGTGACACCCAGAAGAATATGATGTCATAGCCTGTCACAAGCACACTTGTCGGATAAAAACGCTCAAGGTCTTTGGTTTTGTCCGGCCAGCCCAACGTGGAGAAGGGCCACAGCGCTGATGAGAACCAAGTGTCCAGTACGTCCTCGTCCTGGTGAACCTTGCCTCCGCAATGGGGGCATACGGTAATATCTTCTTTTGAAACGATTGTTTCGCCGCAGTCGTCGCAATAGAAGGCAGGGATTCTGTGTCCCCACCACAGCTGACGGGAAATACACCAGTCGAAAACATTTTCCATCCAGTTCATATATATTTTGGAGAAACGCTCCGGTACAAATTGTGTATCACCATTTTTAACAGCGGCGATTGCCGGCTCAGCCAAAGGCTTCATTTTTACAAACCATTGTTTGGAGATAATCGGCTCAACCGTTGTTCCGCAGCGGTAGCATGTGCCTACATTATGGGAATGTTCCTCAACCTTAAGAAGAAGTCCCTGCTCCTCAAGGTCGGCAACCATTGTTTTACGGCATTCGTATCTGTCCATACCCTCATATTTTCCGGCATACGAATTCATGGTCGCGTCATCGTTTAAAACCTTAATCTGTTCCAGATTGTGGCGCTTTCCTACCTCAAAATCGTTGGGGTCATGGGCCGGGGTGATTTTAACACAGCCTGTTCCGAAGTCTTTATCGACATATTCATCGGCAATAACCGGTATTTCGCGGCCGACAAGGGGAAGAATCAGCGTTTTTCCTACCAAATCTTTATAGCGCTCATCCTCGGGATTAACAGCAACGGCGGTATCTCCGAAAAGCGTTTCGGGACGGGTTGTAGCGATTACTACATAATCGTCCGAGTCCTTTATCGGATATTTTATATGCCAGAAATGACCTGCCTGTTCCTCATGCTCGACTTCGGCGTCGGAAAGGGCGGTAATGCAGTGAGGACACCAGTTGATAATGCGGGAGCCCTGATAAATAAGTCCCTTATTATACAGGTTTACGAAAACCTCGCGTACAGCTTTTGAGCAGCCTTCGTCCATTGTAAACCGTTCTCTGTCCCAGTCACATGAGGAGCCGATTTTTTTCAGCTGGTTGATAATTCTGTCACCGAAATGATTTTTCCAGTCCCAGACACGCTCCAAAAATGCCTCTCTGCCCAAATCATAACGGGTGAGACCTTCATTTACCCGCAGATTTTCCTCAACCTTAATCTGCGTGGCGATGCCGGCATGGTCGGTGCCGGGAATCCAAAGAGCGTTATATCCCTGCATTCTCTTGTATCTTATTAAAATATCCTGAAGGGTTTCGTCAAGGGCATGACCCATATGAAGCTGACCGGTCACGTTTGGGGGCGGAATAACGATTGTAAAGGGTTCTTTATCGGAATCCGCGTCTGCGTGGAAGTATCCTTTTTCTACCCATGTATTGTAGAGCTTGTCCTCAAACTCGGACGGATTATAGGTTTTTGCGATATTTTTATTGTCGTCCATAGTGTTCCTCCTGAAGGTAAACATAATAATTCATTTTACATTATCTCATTTTTTTCAGTATTTGTCAAGTAAAACAGTAATATTCCGTGGAGAAAGTGAATAAATATAATTTATGAAGTGAGGAGGAATAAAAATGGAAAACTATATTGCTAATAATCGGGCAGAGGTTATAGGCATAGTCAGAGATGAACTTGAGTTGAGTCATGAAATCTACGGCGAGAGCTTTTACACCTTCACTCTTGAAATTCCAAGGCTTTCGGGGATAAGCGATAATGTTAAGGTGATGGTTTCGGACAGACTTCTGGCAGATATGCCGCTTTCGGTAGGGGATCTTGTTGAGATTGACGGTCAGTTCCGTTCCTACAACAGCTATGAAAACGGCGACAACAGGCTGGTTCTTACTGTCTTTGCAAAAGATATACGCCGTGCGGAAAAAACCGAGGATAAAAATCCCAATTCGCTTTATTTAAACGGTTTTATCTGCAAGCCGCCCGTCTATCGCACAACGCCTTTCGGACGGGAAATAACCGATCTTTTGCTGGCGGTGAACCGCAGCTATAACAAGTCGGACTATATCCCCGTTATCGCATGGGGCAGAAACGCCCGATTCTGCAAAAGTATTAATGTGGGCGACAACATTAAAATCTGGGGACGTATTCAGTCGCGGGTTTATCAAAAACACATCTCGGAGGACGAGGTTGTGGAAAAAACGGCATACGAGGTATCGGTAAGCCGTATGGAAATGGCATAAAAAATAAGAAACAAAGGAGGATTTTTATGGAGGTAAGACTCTTAGGCGAAAAGCGAGCAATATTGGTAAAGGTCACGGGTGAGCTGGACCATCATTCGGCGGCTGCAATTAAGGAGGAAGCGGATAATAAAATGCGCTCAAGCAACGCAATTAATATTATTTTTGATTTTTCCGAAATGACTTTTATGGATTCATCGGGTATCGGCGTCATTATGGGACGCTACAAAAAGGCGCGTTCTTTGGGTGGACGCGTGATTGCATACGGGGTAAGTCCTCAGAATCTTCGTATTATGGAGATGTCGGGCATAGATAAAATTATCAAGCTTGCGCCTGCCTATGACAGGGCGGTAAGACTTCTTGATAAGTAAGAAAGGAGAAATCAGGGTGGATAATGTAATGAGCGTGGAGTTTTTGAGCAAATCGGAGAATGAGAGCTTTGCACGGGTAGTAGCGGCGGCTTTTGCGGCTGCTTTAAACCCAACCGCCGGTGAAATTGCCGAGATAAAAACAGCGGTTTCGGAGGCGGTGACAAACGCTATTATTCATGGCTACGAAAACTCGGTAGGTATGGTTAAAATGGAAGGAAGGATTCACGGACGTACCGTGGAATTTACAATATCGGACGACGGTTGGGGAATTGCCGATGTGGAGGAAGCACGCCAGCCTCTCTACACCGGCAAGCCCGATATGGAACGTTCGGGCATGGGCTTTTCCATTATGGAAAGCTTCATGGACAGGGTGGAGGTAAAAAGCAGACTCGGTGAGGGTACGCGGGTTAAAATGTCCAAGACGATTGAATTATAGGCGGTGAATTTTAATGG
>JAQXUJ010000192.1 GCA_029219925.1 Clostridiales bacterium
TTTCCTTGTTATATGTTTCCTGGAATAAAATATATGTTCCTATACCGGCTTCCTTCAGCCTGCGGTAATTTTCAACGGTTGTTGCGGCAATATTTACATTGACACGACGGATATCGCCGTTCTTGTGATGTACAGAATAAATTGTATTGATACATTCAAGAATATACTCAATAGGGTTGTTAACCGGGTCTTCGCCGGACTCTATTGCAAGACGCTTATGTCCCATATCCTGTAGGGCTATGACTTCTCTGCGAATTTCCTCCTGGGTCAGCTTCTTTCTTGCAATATGCTTATTTTTCAAATGGTACGGACAATAAACGCATCCGTTTACGCAGTAGTTGGACAGATACAGCGGTGCAAACATTACAATTCGATTGCCGTAAAATGCCAGCTTGATTTCCTTTGCAAGTTTATACATTTCCTCAATTTTTTCCGGAATCTCACATGCAAGCAGCACCGATGCCTCACGGTGTGACAATCCTCGGCACACTGTTCCGTTTTCCGTCTTTTTAGGCCGTGCTTTTTCGAGAATTTCATCAATCAGTGCAATATTATTCTTGTTTTCCTCAGCATACCGAATTGTTTCGAGGATTTCTTCATCATTGATGAATTCCTCCGCCTTTAGTGATTTTGGATCGTATTTCATATTAATCTCCATTCCGCCGCTATTTCTGCGGCACAAATATTTTTCATTAACCGCCTTCAGTCAAAACAGAACCCATATACAAAAGCCGCACCCGAAAAAGGGTGCGGCTTTATCATCCGCTGAAAATCCCCTTTTCCTCAGAGCCTTTTAATAAGCTCTTGCTGTCAGGCAGTTTAAAACTATTTTTTTATTAAAGAAGGGTTTTTCTGAGCTCCTCCGCAGATTTCGGCGACAGATACGCCGGCGGAATATCAAAAACCGTTTTGCAGCCGGTGCTGCCTTCTTTATTCATTCTATATACGGCTCTTGCATACGCGATAAGTACCGACGCCGTAAACTCAGGGTTTGAATCCAGCTTCAGGCTGTACTCAACGGTGTGTTTGTTTTCACCCTGCAAGCCCGTGCTGCCGCTTCGTATTACAAACCCGCCGTGAGGCATTCCGCTGTGATTTTTTTTCATTTCCTCCTCGGAAATAAAATGAACTGTGGTATCATAATCATCAAAATAGTTGGGCATAGTCTTAATTTCATGCTCAATTTTTGCTTTATCCGCACCCTCCTCGGCTACCACAAAGCACTCTCTTAAATGCTTTTCTCGTGTTGTAAGCTCGGGATTTTCGCCGCTGCGTACACGCTCCAAAGCGTCCTCAACCGGGATTGTATACTGCCTTGCATCCTTAACGCCGTCAATCCGTCTTACCGCGTCGGAATGTCCCTGGCTCACGCCCTTGCCCCAAAAGGTATACACCTTTCCGCACGGCAGAACCGCCTCAGCATACAAGCGGTTAAGCGAGAACATTCCCGGATCCCAGCCGGCGGAAATCAACGCAGTCTTGCCGTTTTCTTCAGCCGCCTTATTCACATTGTCAAAATGCGAGGGAATATTCGCATGGGTGTCAAAGCTGTCAATAACATTAAAATACTTTGCGTATTCCGGCGTCTGCTTCGGCAAATCCGTTGCCGAACCGCCGCAGATAATCAGCACATCTATATTTTCTTTATGATTCAATATATCATCAACGCTGTAAACCGCAGCGCCCGTAAGCGTTTTAACATCATCCGGATTTCGTCTGGTAAATACTCCGTAAAGAGAAACATCGCCGTTTTGCTTTACGGCACATTCCACTCCTCTTCCCAGATTACCGTACCCGACAATTGCAACATTAATCATTTCGGCATCGCCTCCGTAGTTTATTTCTTTTATTATAATACAAAATCCCGGCAAAATCAATATTTATTACAAAAAAACGGCATTTTAGGCAAAAAATCGTCCGGGAAATCCCTTTTGGTTCATATAAATTCACATTACTGTGATTTTATTATTCACGTCCGCCGGCAGCAAAAGATGGCGCGGCATTATGCCGCGCCGGTAAGCGTTTCACCATCTGAGAAAATAAACATTGTTATGTATCTATATCAAGAAAAATAATTTTTCGTCATCAGTCCGGAATTAACCTTGTTTCTTAAAGCTTACGGTGATGCTTGTACCCATATCAAGGGTACTTTGCATGGATATTTCGGCATTGTGGAACGCCGCTGCATGTTTTACAATCGAAAGCCCCAGTCCCGTGCCTCCAACCTCCTTTGAATGACTTTTATCCACACGGTAAAACCGCTCAAATACCCTGTCTTGCTCTGCTTTTGGAATACCAATTCCCGTATCGCTGACGGTAACGTTTACTTTATCATCAACGGCATTCACAATAATATCTACCCTGCCGCCGTCCCTGTTGTATTTTATGGCATTGTCACAGAGGTTATAAAGCATTTCGTCCAGAACCTTTTCCGAACCGGTAATTTCTGCGCTGCCTCCGGTTACGTTAATACTGACATTTCTTCTTTTTGCCTCCGGCGCAAGCCGGTCCGCAACGGCTACTGCAACACCGTAAATGTCTACGCTGCCCGTATCCCTCGGAATTGCGTTTTCATCCAGCTCAGAAATCTTTATAATATCGTTCACAAGCGTTACAAGCCTCTTAGCTTCGTCATATATGATACCCGAAAATTCCGTAACCGTACTTTCCGGTGCTCCGCCGTTCTTCATAATCTCGGCGAAACCGAGTATAGACGTTAGCGGTGTTTTCAGTTCATGTGATACATTCGACGTAAATTCACGGCGCAGCTGCTCTCTTTGCGTTCTCTCGGTTACGTCAATTATTACGATAACCGCACCTATTGCTTTATCCTCGGCGTACACAGGATTTGCAATAAGATTATAATTTCGTCCGTCCACCGAAAGATCGCTTTCCTCCCGTTCTCCGGACAGAGCTTTGCGAACCGTTTCACAGAAAATCCTGCTCCTGTTAAACGAATAAATACTGTCTGATTTCACCTCATCTATTTGAAGAAGCTTCAGCGCCGCCTGATTGTAGCTCAAAACATTCGCACCGCTGTCAATAATGATTAGTCCTTCGTTCATGTTTTCGGTGATAAGCCGAAATTCCTCCTGCTTTTGCTTAGCATCGCTGATTTGTCTCTCAATAGTATTTTTCTGATTTGCAATTTTCCGCAAAAGCGGGGTTAGCTCCTCATAGGTATCATTCTTAGTAGGATTATCAAGGTCGAGGCTGTTAATGGGGTTAATAATTGCCTTAGACACACGGTTTGAAAGCACAAAGGAAAGTATAACCGCCAGCACAAATATTACAATCAGCGACTGTAAAAGTCCCATCAAAATCACAATTACCGAGTTCTGAACCGTGGATACACGTAGCACGCTGCCGTCGTCAAGACGCACGGCATAATAAAGCGTTTTTTTCATAAGAGTTTTAGAATACCTTGCGCTCTTTCCGAATCCGTTGTTTACGGCATCAATAATTTCCTGCCTGTCCCCGTGATTTTCAAGTTCCTTTACATCGACCTCGGTATCAGCAATAACGTCGCCGTTTTTTGAAATAAGAGTAATTCTTGCGCCTTTATTCCTGAAGTTATCTATAAATGCCCCGCCCTCATTGGATACGGCATATGAAATATAGTTTGCCTCGTTTTTAAGCTCTTCAAAGATCTGCCCCTCAAAATACGAAAATAATATGCCGAATACCATTATAAAGCTTACGGCAAGCGTTATGACGGAGGTAAGTAAATTAAGCCTGAATATTCGTTTGTTCATCATCAGTTTCCTCCAGCTTATAACCTATATTTTTAACTGTTTTAATATATTCTCCCGCTTCACCGAGCTTTACTCGGAGCTTTCTGATATGTACGTCAAGGGTCCGGGATTCGTCGTAAAATTCACCCCATACCTGGGTCAGAAGAGTGTTCCTGTCTACAACGTCACCCTTTGCCTCAAGCAGTGCAGTCAATAATGAGTATTCCTTAAAGGACAGGTCGACTTCTTTACCCGAAACCCGTATAATATGCTTTTTGGGATTGACATACAGCTTGCCAACCTTATATTCTGACCTTGTTTTTGAATACCTGCGCAGAACCGCATTGACACGGCTGATAAGCTCCGGTATCCCAAACGGCTTGGCTATATAATCATCGGCGCCCATGTCGAGACCGGTTACCTTATCAAATTCACTGTCCCTTGCCGTAATCATTATAACAGGAATATCCTGATACCTCGGATCGGTTCGCAGTGCCGACAGTATCGAAAGCCCGTCTTCCTCCGGAAGCATAATATCAAGCAATATAAGCTCCGGCATATTATCGGAAATCTCCCTCCAAAACTCGCTTGGCAGTGAAAATCCCTTAACGTCATAGCCTTCCTTCGCAAGGCTGTAGCATACCAGCCTGCGGATATTGTCATCATCCTCAACAAAATAAATCATACTCTCACCTCTGCTTGTATATATTATATATCAGAAATGATTTTTTTTCAATATATCCGCGAATTTTATTCATCACCCGCGTGTTTTCCGGTTATGGAATAGATAACACATTCCGCTATATTCTCCGCATGGTCGCCTATTCTTTCAAAATACTTTGCAATCATAAGCAAGTCTATAAGTGCCTCGGCATCGCCTTTTGAGCTGTGTATTGCATCCACCAGCTCCGCTCTGACTTTTCCGAACATTTCGTCCACGTCGTTATCCAGTGCAATTACCTCATGCGCCAAAATCTCGTCATTATTTACGAAGGATTCCACGCTTTCTGTTACCATTTTTATGGTAGCTCTTGCCATATCCTCAATGTGCACCTTGCCGCGAATTTCGCTGCTTGTGGCATAGTCCGCAATCTCCGCAATATCCGATGCTTGGTCGCCTATTCTTTCCATGTCGGAAATCATTTTGAGCGCCGATGAAATAATCCTCAAATCCCCTGCCACCGGCTGCTGAAGCGTTAAAAGCCTCATGCACAGATTTTCTATATTTCTTTCCTGGCGGTCAATATTCTTTTCTGTTTCAACGGCGTTTCTCTTCATATCGCCGTCCCGTTCAATAAGGTATTTTACGGCGCTGCTTATGGCGTCTTCACACATTGCGCCCATTGCTATTAATTCATTATTCAGATTTTTTAGCTGTTCGTCAAATCTGTCGCGCATTAGCCGAACCTCCCTGTGATATATTTCTCGCATCTTAGATCCGACGGTTTAGAAAACATCTTTTCCGTATCGTCAAATTCTACCAGCTCTCCCAGCAGGAAAAACGCCGTTTTATCCGCTATACGAGCCGCCTGCTGCATATTATGAGTGACAATGACAATTGTATATTTTTCCTTAAGCTCCGACGCCAAATCCTCAATTTTCGATGTGGAAATAGGGTCAAGCGCCGAGGTTGGCTCGTCCATCAGCAGAATATCCGGCTCAACCGCAAGTGCGCGGGCAATACAAAGACGCTGCTGCTGACCGCCGCTCATTCCGAGGGCGCTCTTTTTCAGTCTGTCCTTACATTCCTCCCAAATAGCCGCCCGCTGCAGCGACCGCTCAACAATTTCATCAAGCTCTACCCTTGATTTAACGCCGTGTATCCGCGGTCCGTACGCTACGTTATCATAAATGCTCATGGGGAACGGATTAGGCTTCTGAAAGACCATCCCCACCCTTCGGCGCAGAATATTTACGTCGGTATCCTTGTACGCATCATGTCCGCCAACTATTACACTGCCCTCTATCCTGCAATCGTCAATCAGGTCATTCATGCGGTTCAGCGTTTTTAAAAATGTTGATTTTCCGCAGCCGGAAGGTCCGATTAATGCTGTAATTTGTTTTTCCGGTATTTTTATGTTTATATCTTTGAGCGCATGATTCTGCCCGTACCATAGATTAAGATTGCTTACCTCAATAATATCCATCATTTTGCTCCTTTCAGCCTGTTTCCAATCTTCTTAGCCGATAGATTAATTAAAAATGTCAAAATCAGCAGAATGACGGCAATGGCAAAGGCTACGTCAAATTCTCCCCGTTCCTTTGCGTACATGTACAGTGCTACCGTCAGCGTCGACCCGGCGCTTCCGGGCATGACGGCGTCAAACAATCCCAGCACCTCGTTTGCCATGCCTGCCGTAAAAAGAAGCGCCGCGCTTTCACCGACAATTCTGCCTACCGCCAGAATACATCCGGTCACAATGCCATCCACTGCCGACGGAAGCACCACCGTTCTGATCATATGCCACTTCTCGCTGCCGAGAGCCATCGCTCCCTCACGGTAGCCCTCCGGAACGGTTTTAAGACTTTCCTGCGTTGTTCTTATCACCGTTGGCAGCGTCATAATTACCAGCGTCAGCGCTCCGGCAAGAAGACTTGTTCCGATTGAGCAAAACTGCACAAATATCAGCATACCCACCAGACCGTATATGATAGACGGTATCCCCGAAAGCGTTTCGGCGGCGAATTCGATGACCTCTATTATACGCTTGTTTTTTGCATATTCGTTAAGATATACGGCAGCTCCCACTCCGAGGGGAAGCACGATTACAAGAGTCATAAGGATAATATAAACCGTATTTAAGATATTCGGAAATATACCTATGGTTTCACGTACCAGGCTCGGCTTACTCGTAAGAAATTTGACCGAAATCCCACCTGCTCCGCGGTAAATGATATAGCCGACCAAACCCAGCAGAACCGCGCAGATAATCCCTGCCGAAACATATGTCAAAGTCTTAAGCACTGCGCATTTTACCCTTCTGCTGCTTGAAATCCTGTCCATATATCTACTTCCTTTCCTTTTTTACAAGATTAAGGCAAAGATTAATCAGCATGATGAATACAAACAGCACCAGGGCAATCGAAAATAAAGCCTCACGCTGCAGTCCCGACGAATAGGACATTTCGCTTGCCACTGCCGTAGTCAGAAACCGCACGCTTTTAAAAATTCCCGGCATATTCGCCACATTTCCCGACACCATCATGACTGCCATTGCCTCTCCTACACTTCTTCCTATACCCAAAACCACCGACGCTGTTATTCCGCTTTTAGCCGCCGGCACGGTGACTTTAAAAACCGTTTCGGTTTTGGTAGCGCCCAGTGCAAGGGACGCCTCTTCATATTCTTTCGGTACCGCCCTGATTGCTGTCTCGGAAACCGATATGACTGAAGGCAATATCATTACCGCCAGCACAATAATCGCGGACAACAGATTTGCTCCGTCCGGCAGATTAAATGTTTCCCGTACCGCCGGAACAATTAAAATCATACCTGCCAAACCAAATACCACCGACGGTATGCCCGATAGCAGGTCTACCGCAGACCGCACAGTGGCGGCAAGTCTTTTCGGAGCCATTTTCGCTATAAATATACTGCACAGTATCCCTATTGGCACCCCGATTAAAACCGCACCGAAGGTGCCGTAAACCGACGTTAATATAAAGGGCAGTATTCCGTAAGACGGCTCTGCTGCCGTGGACGCCCATGTCCTTCCAAGGAGAAATTCACCCGCTCCTATTTCTTTTATTGCCGGAATACCGCTTGCTACCAGAAATCCTGTTATCAGAACCACAAAGATAACTGCCAGTATTCCGCACACGGTAAACAGCATCCTCATTAACCTTTCCGGTAAATTTGAAGTTTTCTTCATAAATTTTTCCTCATTTTACTGTAGGAACAGCTCCGGCTTTTACGATAAGGTCGTCTGCATTTCCGCTAACGGCATAGTCAAAGAAGGATTTTGCCGGCTCTTTAAGCTCCTCTCCCTTTTTTGTGACGAACACAAAGTTACGCTGAATTTTATATGTCCCGTCCTGAATAGTTTCTTCGGTAGGCTGAACCCCTTCTACGCTGAGTGCCTTCACTGTATCCTTCACCGCAGCCAGCGACGCATAGCCGATTGCGTTTGGATTGGATGCTACCGTTTGGATTACATCTCCGGTGGAGGTAAGCTCCTGGGCATATTGGCATTTATCCTTGGTGCCGGTAATGGACTCAAAGCCGTCCCTTGTTCCCGACGCAGCCTCTCTTCCGATAAGCACTATCGGAGCGTCTGTACCGCCGATGTCCTTCCAGTTAGTGATTTCTCCGGTATATAATTTTCCTATCTGCTCAACCGTCAGGTCCTCAACCGTATTTTCCGGATTGACGATTATCGCAATACCGTCAATTGCTATTACGGTTTGCTCCAGTCCCGACGCCTTTTCCTCATCCTTCAGATTTCGGCTCGAAAGACCTATATCGCATCTTCCCTCCGAAACAGCCTGTATTCCCGAACCGGAACCCGTGGGATTATAAGTCACCTTTACATTAGGATTTTCCTCCATGTAGCTTTCGCTGAGATAACCAATAACCTTCTCCATTGATGTTGAACCGTCTGTTGTAACCGTTCCGCTAACCTTTTCCGTTCCGCCGCAGCCCGCCAGTGCTCCCGACAGTAATACCGCCGCAGTCAATAAACTTATTGTTTTTTTCATATTAATCCTCCATTCCGCCGCCATGCGGCGGCACAAATCCAACGTAAAAAAGAAGCAAGCAGATTGCCGCTTTGCAGCGAGCGGTGCTGTACGAGTGTACCGCCCCGAGCAAAAAGCGGTAAGATGCGCAGCTTATTTTTCACGTTATTCACTCTCCTTTTATGCATTAAGATTATCATATTTAATGTTAATTCTGCAATTCATCCTGTGTTAATTCTATGTTAACAGATAAATCATTGGGTTTTAATTGACATACCGGCTGTATTATGATATAATACATATCAAATTTATAGGTTTAATTTGTGTTATTTCTTAACTATGAGGAGCTGTGAGTAGATTTATGATAACATTTGAAGCCGCCGAACAGGTAAAAAAACTAACCGACGCAGAGCTTTTAACGCTTTTAAGTACAGATAAATATGACCGAGAGCTATCCCAATCCGCGGACGGCGTAAGACGGCAGATATACGGTGACGCTGTTTATATCCGCGGTCTGATAGAATTTACCAACTATTGTAAAAATAACTGCTACTACTGCGGCATACGCTGCGGCAATAAAAACGCCGAACGCTACCGTTTAAGCAAAGAGGACATCCTTGCCTGCTGCAAGGAGGGATACGGTCTTGGATTCAGAACCTTCGTGCTCCAGGGCGGCGAAGATAATTTCTATACCGACGCAGTTATTTGCGATATTGTATCACAGATACGCGCCGATTATCCCGATTGTGCCATTACCTTATCCATAGGCGAAAGAAGCAGAGAAAGCTATAAGGCGTTTTTTGACGCCGGTGCAAACCGTTATCTGCTCCGGCACGAAACGGCGGACGAAAATCATTACAAGCGCCTTCACCCCGATAGCATGA
>JAQXUJ010000193.1 GCA_029219925.1 Clostridiales bacterium
TCAGGAGGCGAAAGGGCAAGGGTGCAGCTGGTAAAGCTGATTTTAAAGCCGGTTAATTTTCTTATTCTTGACGAGCCGACAAACCACCTTGACATAGCCTCAAGAGAGGCTCTCGAAAAAGCGTTGCTGGGCTATGACGGAACAATCCTTGCGGTATCCCATGACCGTTATTTTATAAATAAGCTTGCAAGCCGTATTGTTAATTTTGAAAACAAACGTATTGTCAGCTATAACGGAGGCTATGAGTATTTTACTGGAAAGCATAAGGAGCAGCCGACAGAGGATAAAGAGGTTAAGCCGAAAAATCTTGAGTACGCCGAGCAGAAACGGCTTGCGTCCGAAAAGCGCAGGCGTGAAACGCAGATAAAAAGGACAGAGGGAAAAATTGCCGAAGCTGAGGCGCAGCTGGAAAAGCTGAACGAAGCCCTGGCGGAATCGGGCAGCGATTATGAGAAAGCGGCAGAGCTGTCGGTACGTGCGGCGGAATTAACCGCAGAAATAGAAAAACTGTACTCGGTGTGGGAGGAACTTCAATGAGATGTGTCGTTCAGAGAGTGAAAAACGCAAAGGTTGAGATAGAAGGAAGAGTAAACGGCGAAATAGGCGTCGGACTGTTGGTGCTGTTGGGAGTATGCGATGATGACACCGACGAGGACATCAGATGGATGGCGGATAAAATCATTAATCTTCGGGTTTTTACCGATGATAACGATAAGATGAATTTGTCCCTGCAAGATGTGGACGGCAGCCTTTTAGTTGTAAGCCAGTTTACCCTGTACGGCAGCTGTAAAAAGGGGAGAAGACCGAATTTTTCCGCGGCGGGTAAACCGGAGTTTGCAAAGGAAATGTATGAAAAACTCATTAATATATGCCGTCAACAGATTTCATGTGTTGAAACGGGAGAGTTCGGAGCGGATATGCAGGTATCGCTGCTTAACGACGGCCCTGTGACACTGATTATAGACAGTAAGGAATAATTCCAATATTTTCCTTGCTCTTTTTTGCGTAATGAAGTATAATATATTTAAGGAGCGTGATTGAATGAATATAATGATGTCATTAATGCAGCTGGATATAGGTGGAGCAGAAACCCATGTGGTAGAGCGTGCAAAGGAACTGAAAAGAAGAGGACACCGGGTAGTTATAACCTCAAACGGCGGAGCGTATGTGGCAGAACTGGAGAAGTGCGGAATAAAGCATTACGAGGTGCCGCTTCAGAATAAAAAGCCGCAGAATGTGTTGAAAGCATTTTCTTTGCTTAAAAAAATCATTACAGAGGAAAAAATAGATATTGTTCATTCCCACGCACGTATACCGTCCTTTATCCTGGGAAAGCTTCAAAAGAAAATGAATTTCCCGTTTGTTACTACGGCACATTGGATTTTCACCACCAAATACGGACTTAAATATATAACCGACTGGGGACAGAAAACTCTTGCAGTTAGTGAAGATATAAAAAAATATCTGATGGACAACTATAAAATTCCCGAAAGCGACATTACCGTAACGGTTAACGGCATTGACGTGGACAAGTTTTCATCGGACACGGATAAAACAGCTTGTATCAGCGAGTTCGGACTTTCTGACGGCGACAATACCATCGTATATGTAAGCCGAATGGATGCCGACAGAAGCCTTGCCGCGCATCAGCTGATTGAAGCGGTAAAACGCCTTAATCCGATAATAGACAGGCTCAACTGCATTATCGTGGGCGGCGGAAATGACTTTGAAAATGTAAAAAAAGAGGCGGATACGGTTAATGCGGAGCTTGGCAGAGAGGCTGTAAAGCTGACGGGCGCAAGAACCGACATTGACAGGCTTATTGCTCCCGCAAAGCTGTTTGTGGGGGTATCCCGGGCGGCACTTGAGGCAATGGCGTCGGAAAAACCTACGATTATTGCCGGAAATGAGGGCTATATCGGTCTTTTTGATGAGGATAAGCTTGATGTGGGACTTTCCACTAACTTCTGCTGCCGCGGGTGTGAAATGTCTGATACCGACAGGCTGACTCAGGATATAGGTAATTTTTTCGGCTTATGGGAGGACGAACGGAACCGTCTCGGAAAATACGGTAGGGAAACGGTACTGAAATATTATTCGGTCAAACGAATGGCCGATGACGCCGAAAAGGTATATAAACAGGTACTGGGGGATTAAGATATGAAGTATGTTATTTCAGGCTATTACGGCTTCAATAACAGCGGTGATGACGCATTGCTTTTATCAATAGTCGACGGCATAAAATCGACGGACAGCAGCGCTGACATAACTGTACTGTCGAAATCGCCGGCGGAAACACGTAAAAATTACGGAGTAAATGCAGTAAACAGGTATAATCCGTTTTCACTAATTTCAAAAATTTCCCGGTGCGATGTGCTGATTTCCGGCGGAGGAACTTTAATTCAGGACGCAACCAGCACAAAATCGCTGATATATTATCTGACGGTGATAAGAGTCGCTCAATTTTTCAAACGGAAGATAATGCTTTACGCCAATGGAATCGGACCGTTAAATTCTTTTAAAAATATAGAAATGACCCGGAAAATTTTAAATGACGTGGATATGATTACACTTAGGGATGAAAACTCTCTTACCGCTTTGGGACAGATTGGAATAACGAAGCCGGAAATTCATCTTACGGCTGACCCGGCTTTTTTGCTCAAGGCAAATGATAAGGGCGGAGAAATTCTTGAAACCTACGGGATACCGCACGGACAGCCGCTTTTATGCGTTTCTGTGAGAAAATGGAAAAACAATCCGGAGAATTTTACGGAAATAATGTCAGAATTTTGTGACTATGCTTTTGATAGGTACGGACTTTTCACGGTGTTTGTACCTATGCAGCAGAAAACGGACTTTGAGATTGCTCTTGAGGTCAAAAATAAAATGAAAAACCGTTCCGTAGTGATAGGCGCAAATTATCCTGTTGAATCGCTGCTCTCAATCATGGAGGAGATGAGCGTGTGCGTCGGTATGCGGCTTCATACTCTCATATACTCGGCAAGCTGCACGGTGCCGACGATAGGAATAGTATACGACCCGAAGGTAAACGGCTTCATGGAATACATGGGCGAGGATAAGTTTGTTACGGTTGAGGATATGGACAAGAATAAGATGTGCATACTGCTTGATGATGTGTGTGAAAATTATGATGCGGTAAGATCGCATCTGAAATTCAACATGACCTCCATGCGTGTTAAGGCAAGAGAAAACACCGAGCTTTTGCAGAAGCTTGTGGATGGAGGAGAACGTTAATGGAAAAAACAGGAAAGATGCTTAAAACCGCAGGGTTTATGGCTGCCGCCACCTTTCTTGCAAAGGTATGCGGACTCCTTAGGGATGCGCTTATTGCGGCTTTTTTCGGGACGGGTGTTGCCGCCGAGGCATATTTGACAGCGACCAAGCTGCCTACGACGCTGTTTGATATTGTAATAGGCGGAGTTATTTCCGCTGCATTTATCCCGGTTTTCAACAGCGTTCTTGAAAGGAAGGACAAGAAGGCGGCGCTTGATTTTGCTAATCGCTTTATCGGCATGGTTCTTCTGATTTCCGGGCTGATTGCCATTTTCGGAATAGTTTTTTCGGATAATCTTATAAGCTTTATGGCACCGGATTTCGACGCGGAAACTCATGAACTGGCAAAACAGCTTTCAAGTATCATGTTCCCCATGATTATCTTCACCGGATTGGCATTTTCTTTTGTGGGAATTCTTCAGTCCTTCGGACAGTTCAATATTCCTGCAATAATGAGCCTTGTGTCCAATCTTGCCGTTATACTTTACTTTGTTGTATTCGGAAAAAAATTCGGCGTCTACGGACTGGCGGTAACTATGCTTGTGGCATGGAGCCTGCAGGTAATCATACAAATTCCGTCCCTTGTAAAGTTTAAATACAAATTCAGACCGAGGATTAATTTTCGGGACGAAAATATAAAAAAGGCTATGGCACTGGCTCTGCCCATGCTGATAAGCACGTGGGTTCAGCCTCTTTATACGATTGTGAATACACGGCTTGCGTCCGGTATGTATAAGGGTGTTTCCTCGCTTGAGTACGCAAATCGATTGTATCTTGTGGTAACAGGCGTATTTTCCTTTGTTGTTACAAACCTTATGTTTCCCAAAATG
>JAQXUJ010000194.1 GCA_029219925.1 Clostridiales bacterium
TTTTTTTCTTTCTTTGATTTTTTCACTTCCGCAGATGTTGTTTTACTGTCATTTTTGTGTGGAAAATCAGCTGCGCTTTCATAATTCTCCGGTGAATTATTTAATATTTCCTTATATACAGTCATAATTTTATATGGCGAATGCCTGGTGATTGCTTTGCTGTTAATCAGAAGCGAATAATCAACGGTACACCTCTGCATATATTTGTTGTTTTTATCTACAACAGGATACGGCGCAACTCCCCAGTCGCACTTGGCCGGAAACTGGTCACTCAGAACTCCCACATCAAACGTATATCCGAATTTCATGCCTATGCCGCCGAGTGCAAACCTTGCTCTTGCCGTGTCGTTGTCAAGTGTTTCCGAACCGGGGTAGCAGCTTCCGTCAGCTTTAATTCCGAGATACGTATCCATAATAGGCTCAAGCATGGAAAAATCATATTCTCCGGTGACCGGATTGTACCCCATATGTCCGGCGCTGCTCTGCATCGGGTGTAAAATATCGCTGTTAAACCATCCGTTCCACTTCATAGGCAATATAATACCGTATTGCTTTTTCTTGGGGTTTGTAAGAATTTTTGCATACTCTCTTAATTCCTCAAAAGTTTCCGGCGGCTTCGGCTCTCCCGATGAGTCCACCAGTCCTGCTTTACGAAACATGTCTTTATTATATATAAGTCCCTGTGTACCGTAGTCAAGCGGCAAACAATACACCTCACCGTTATACATATTCTCATTGCAATAAATATATTTTTTATCGTAACTGCTAATCAAGGCTTCTCCTCCGGGGAGTTCAGACACGGGCAATATATATCCCAACTCTGCATAAGCTTTACAGTTGCCCGCGAAAAAATCCGGCGAATCTGCGCTTGCAATGGAAGCTGTAATTGTTGAATCGTAACCCTCAAAAGGAATAACACGATATTCCACCTTTATGCCAAGCTTTCTGCCATTCTGGTAATTCCACTTATTCCATCGTTTTTCCTGTTCCGTTTTACTGTGTGAATTCGGTGTCCATATTGATATAATATCCATTTTTCCGTCAGCTGTCACCGCCGCATCTCTGCATCCCGTGAGCGTAAGCATAAACGCAACAATCAAGATGAGTGCAACCCTCTTCAGACTCATTGCCGCTGTCCTTTCCTCTCCATTAATATAATTTGACAATTTTTATATCGGGAGAGCTAACATAGTACGGAACTTCAACAACGCTCGACTCCCATACGCTTTCTCCTATCGGTGCGGTATATTCATACGGAACAACGCCCCTCATTCTTCCTTTTTCAAAGATGCAAATCGCAAATATAATATTTTTGCTTTCTGTGGTTTTGTTACTGACCGTCACGCTGTATGATCCGTCTTTTTCGTACGGTTCCGAAAATTCAATCGTTTCCGCTCCGGTTTTGAAATTTACACGGAATTTATACTCAAGCGAAAGAAAATCCGCTTTGATTTCCACAGTTTGTGCACTGTCAGAATCGTTGTGAAGGACATTATTTTCATCAATATATGCATTTCCGCCAACAACAGTATATTTAACCATATCTTTTGCGGCAATATCACGTGCTGAGCCATAATTGTCAATGCCTATAACACGCAGATTTTTCAAATTAAGCGCATTTTCTGCATCAACATCATTTACCTTTATGCTTTTAGGCACGCATAATGCTTTAAAATCATCAAAATACAGTCTGCCGTATGCATCGGCATTTGCCGCCGTACGGGTCCAGCCGAAGCCAAATGATATACTGTCCGCTTCGTACGTATCGGTCGAAAAAATACCGTACACTTTTGTCCAGCCGCTTTCTTCGTATTGACTTTTCAGAAACGAATTTTCAAATCCCTTGTAGTTTCCGTCAGCATCGTACCGGTCACAGCCGGCAATAATTATGGACGAGTTTGACGGTGTAAAATCTTTTTCAACCCCCTTTATATAACCCTCCACGTAAACGTTATATCTCGGGTCAATCTTTACGCCCTTATTAAGCTTTACCGCCGTATTTCCGGTTGCCGATGCATAATCGACATAATAAGACTTGCCCGGCGAATGAGTTGTATCTTCAGAATACCCCGCAGAATATCCGGGGTCATTATAATGCAGAAACAGCATGTTTGACGTCATACTCTCCCCGTAATTTATACTGCCGGCATACGCAGTCTGTGAAAACAGACAGGCTGCCGCTAAAATAGACATAATAATTTTTTTCATTTTGTTTACAAACCTTTCCGTGCCGATGGCACTTACTGCAAGTTGCGCAAAATACAACACGTTATTTTTTTATTATATAGTAATTATTCTGCGGTTTCATTCCATCGTCCGAAATGCCCGACCATACGTATATCATTGCAGCCCCTATATTATGAGTATCCATACCGTCATATCCGATTTCCGCCGTCACAACGTCTGCGGTTACGCTCAGCTCCTGCGACGATTTTACCGAAAGTAGGCGTCCGTTTTTCGAAAAGACCGCCAGATAAACCTTTGCCTGTGCAGTCTCGCCGTTTGCCCTCAATGGCACATACACCGTGCCGTTGTTTACGAAATCGCCGAATGTAATAGTATCTCCGCTGTTATTTTTAGGAGTTCCCGCAAGCGATATTTTTTCGTTCGGCTTTACAAAATCAAAGCCTTTTTCAAATATATGATTGTCTGCCGTTATGCGTATTATAAATTTACCTGAATTTGTTTCGAGAGGCATTTTTAGCGAATATTCGGTAATTGCACCTGTTTTCACTCCTTCACCGATAAATTCCGCCATACCAGTTTCGGGATTGATAACCTCGGCAGTAAAGCGGCTACCTTTTATGAATTTATTCGCAAACAAAATATCAAAACTTACACCGTAATTGGAACTCCCCGACTCAACATTTATAACATCTTTAATATAATTATCGTCGGTTTCATTTGATATTACCGTAAAGTTTTGCGCCGTAAATTCCCTGTTTGAACCGACATAGGCAATATAGCTGCCGGAATTCAGCTCTGTATCAAACAATATTCTGTCCCTGTTTTTAAGTCCGCTGTTCATATACACAATGTCGCTGTCTTTGACATCGTTTATGTCAGCTGTACCTTTTAAAATCAGCAATGACAGCGTTTTTGATTCTGCTACGCCAGAGTTTTGAAATCCCGTTAAGCTGACCGATATTTTCCCATCTGCAGTTTCAATCGTGTTGCCGCCGCTTTTTAAATGAGTACCGTTAATTTTTATATCAGCATTCTCCCCGTACATCGTTGTATTTTCCATGGGCGCCAGGTAAACCACCATCACTGTCTGCGGCGGTATGTTAATCTGTGAAAATTTGTTGTTGTCATTTATGACAGTTTCTTTTGCATAAACATTATCTCTGTCCGTAATTTTGTTGTTATCCGACAGATTATCAGATGTAAGCACAACGGTTTTTTCCAGCCTGTACTGTCCCTCTGCCTCGAGTGTGACATTATGCGACCGCTCCGCATTTGTGTTTGAGAAAATAATATTAAT
Source organism: Clostridiales bacterium (assembly GCA_029219925.1). Taxonomy (GTDB): domain Bacteria; phylum Bacillota; class Clostridia; order UBA1381; family UBA1381; genus UBA1738. Next base: position 3,485 of record JAQXUJ010000194.1, read on the forward strand.
GCCTCCGTCACTGCGCTTAAATGTTACCTGGCTGAGAACCTTTTCGGTATCTTTTTCCGATGACATCAAGTAGTTTTCCCCCGATGTATCAGAAGATAGTCTGCTGTATACCGCAGATGTGTTCTTCATGGCATCGAATGCCATTTTATAATATTCTCCGGCGGCTGTCAGCAAATATGTTCCGTCATCATACGGGCGGATTATTCCCCAGCAATCGCCCTCATACGCGTCTTGGGAGGACATACCGCCCTCAAAGCTGTTATGGCACAGCATGGCAACATCTTTATCAGAAATCGCTCTTGCAACAATTTCCGCATCATACAGCGCCGCATTTAAATCCGTTGTTTTAAATCGGTCTTCCGTGTCTCTGAATTCCGCCGCAACATACGGTGCATATTCGGTGAAAATAACCTTCGGTCTGTTGTCCTCCGATACGTTATCAAGATATTTCATAACCTGATTTTGAACTCTTTCCTTTTGCATAACTTTGCTGAGATTACCGGTCGCAGAAACATCGTAGTAATAGTGACAATCTATATAATCTGCCATATTCCCCAAAGCAGGAATGACTATGCTGTTCCAGCTCGTCCAGTCGGCTCCGTGCGGCGCAGAAAACGCGCATATCGCAGTTTTTACGTCCGGGTTGATTTCCTTTATTCCGTTAATCATTGCTGTGCATTTTTCTATGTATTCCTGCTGTGCACCGTCCTCAAACACGCCTTTGTCATCGCATCTGCTCAGATCCCACTCGTTGCCCATTTCAAGACACGCTAGTTTTACCGGCTCACCCAATCCGTATTCTGTTCGTTTTGCAGCCCAGTTTTCACCGTATGAATTAACAGATTTTTTATCTGACGGGTCAAGAGTCAGAAAACGTACCAAATCTTGCACGTCTTCCGTGCTGCCGTCAACATTGACCGTAAGGGTAAACGTTATATCCGGATTATAACTGCGCAATGCATTAATCCATTCCACAAGACCAAAGCTGTACGGTACACCGTTGGCGTCACTGCCACGCTGAGGTCCTACAGTTTCTTTCCAGCTAATATGATGAAAAAAACCGCGCATGTGCCCAATGCCCATATCATACGATTTCAATGCGTCAATAAGTGATTTATTTACAGATGCAGATGTACCGTTTGCTTCTGCAAAACTGTCTGCCCAACCCATGTCATTGTTAAATCCGAGATATTCATGTGGATTTGCGCTTAACGTTTCACTTTCTCTCAACGTCAGGACTGTATTTTGTTCGCTTCCCGCATATGCAGCCGGCTGTATCATTGCTGCGGAAACAGCCATACAGCATAAAATTTTAAGACATTTCTTTATATTCATAACGTTTTCCTTTCTTACTTAATCCTTTTAAGTCTGTACATCATCGCTGCCGCACCTTGGCGTGTTACAGCTTTTTTGGGGGAAAACATTTCCATTTCCGCCGCACTTTTCAAAAAATTGTTTTTTATACAGAATGCAATTGCTTCCCTGCCGCGTTCTGACGGTTCATCATTAAACTCAATATCATCAAGAAATTCATTTCCAATATTTGTCTGCATTGTCGGATTTAGCGCAAAACAGACATTTTTAACAATAATTGCCATTTCCTCCATTGTTATTTTATCGTCCGGTGCAAATATTCCGTTTCCTCTGCCTCGGAGAAAGCCGTTTTTCCAGGCGGAAATTACCGCATCTGTGTACCATGCTCCCTCCGGCACATCATCGAAAATATCTTTGTATTCCATACTGTTTATTCCCGTAATGTTCATAAGCATCTGCGCAAATTCCGCTCGTGTCACTGCATTTTTTGGAGCAAACCTGCGCTCCGAAACACCGTTTATCATACCTTCCTCTGCGAGAAGATTTATCTCATTTTCCGCATATGAGCCGGAAATGTCATCAAAGTACCCCTCACCCTCATACGCTGCATCTTCACCATGGTCTGTGACACCGTTAATATCAGGCAAATCCCTGTCTGCCTCAAGAGTCAAGTATACCGTACTTTTTGACGGAACTGTATATTCTGTAAAATTCGGTACGTTTACGGTATTTACGGTCGTGGTTACAACGTCCTCTGTATCTGCCGTACATACATATGACTGCAAATTTGGTCCGGTAAATATCGTTTCCTCCACAAGCTTATACTTTGCCTGTGAATTTATTTTTACCTTAAACTCATATTCCTCCGTCATATTGTTTAAAATCAGCTTCATAGTCCGCCTGCCCTTTGGCATAGCAGCCGCGGTAAGCACCTGGCTCGTCATTTTCTGATCCACAAGCTCCTGATGTTCTTCGTCTGCCGACAGGTCGATTTCCACGATTCTGTCACCAAGATTGGCATTGTATGCCTCGTAATTCTGTTCCACGGCAGACTTTACCCATTTGCCGTCAAGCAGCTGAATCTGCGACCACATATGGTACCTTCCGTTCACATTGTGATAATTTGCGCCCACAATTTCCGGGCGTGCATACCATTTGTTAAATGCCTGTGCCGACGCAAGTGCCGCATAAAGCGAAATCATTTTCGAGTCGTCAAATCCACTTGTTGGCCACGTAGCATGTTCGGTTACAACTATTTTCGGAATATAATCCTCGCCGTAATGCTTTTTGCATACATCTGTTACCGTATCAACATAATTAATCGTAAAATTAGGGTGATACCCGGAATAGTACAGGTGCAGTGCAACATAATCCAAATCATCGCCAAAATATTCACACAGCTTATCCGTCCACTGTTCACGGTCCTCATAGCCTGTTTTTCCGCTTGCCATGTACTTAACTTCGGGATAAATCGGTTTAACCGTATCAATAACCGCACGGCATTTTTGCCCGTACCAATCGGCTAATTTTTCATCGTAATAAAAGTTTCCCTGCTCATTCTGAGAATACAAATCCATTTCATTGCCCATCTCAAGGGCATAAAGGTTGACCGGCTTTTCAATCCCGTATTCAGCACGCATAGCGCCCCACTCTGATTCATCTTTTTCATCAAGCAAAAAGCTTACAAGATGCAGAATATCTTCCGGCGTTGTTGTCTGCAACGAAATACACGGTATCAACTTTGCGTCCGGGTTGATTGCCTGAACCATTTTTATCCATTCAACTAATCCGAATTGCCTCGGCAGTACATTGGTTTGCTTGCCCTCGCGCGAATCATTGTATCTGAAGTCAATATATCTTGACATCTTTCTGTCGATGCGCGGTCCCATCTGGTCAAAAAAGTTTATACCGTTGAGAGATGTTCCGCCATGTCTTGCAAGCGGCAATTCAAAAATTGTATCGGCAAATTCCTTAAAATCGTCCGATAATTCCTCACTGCTTTCATCAACAAAAATTGAATCGCTCATGTCTTCAAACTGCCAGCCGAGAATAAGATTATCAATATTGCGTATCACACGATCCTCATGTATATCAAGATTTACATCAATGGTTTGCTCCACCCTATCCGAGTGGTCTTCGCGCACCATGTCAATATCCTCCGGTGTGGACGGCTCTGCTAATGCCGCATAACCGAATATATTCGCCGCACACAGCAGCGCGGCAGTTATTCTCAATCCTTCTGTCATGTATTTTCCCTTTCTGCACAATAAAGCAGCGCATCGGCTCGGGATTTCCGGATAAAGCCCGAACCGGTTAATTGCTCCGCTTTTATATTAATACCGATTTCGTAATTGATTTGGAGGGATTTTCTATCATTTTATTCCATCGGTATTAAACATTATTTATGTAGCTATTCTACCCTTATAAAACTGCTAATCTATAATATTAATAGGTGTATCGGTTATTGGAGTCAGATTGCCCGGTGCACCTTTCCAAACAAAAATTTTACCATAACTTCCTGCCGATGTGTCCCTTGTAACGGTAAAATCAATACCATCCTTAATTTCCGATACTGCCTTTACCTGCATATTGATAAGCTTGTCCGTACCACCAAAGTATGCAGCATAAACCGTGAAACTGTCTGTTACATTTGCAACAGATGGGTTGATAATCACGGAAATTGTACCATCGCCGTTATCAGTCTGTTCAATAAGCTGTTTCTCGGGCTCTACTGCCGTCCAGTTTACCTGCAAGCTGTTTAACTTTACAGCAGCGCCGTTATCCGCTACAGAAACAAATCCCAACGGATATTTTGCGCCTTTTTTAAGGATACCTTCCGTATCGTATGCACTGCCAGTCCATTCCTTGCCTTCGGAGGTAACCGTCCATGAGATATAGGGGTCATCACTCGAATAGTCAATGCTTATATCCCAGTAAACCGGCTGATTAGTTATTACCCATGCTTCACCCGGGGTACGGTCGTTTGCATTCTCGGCATAATTCATGTTGTCCTGAGCTATCTTATAATATGTGGTTTTGTCACCCAGTCCCTTGACGCAAGTTACATAAGGTGAACCCTGATTCTCAAGATGTGAATCGTTTTGCGAGCCACCTTTATTTCTGAAAATACGGTTTCCGTCGGTCGAACTTTTACCGAACTCCCAGAAAGAGTCCTCATTTTCCGAAACACCCAATCTTACAGCCGCAGTTTCCGCACCGGTTGTTATAAATTTTACTCTGTCAACATGTTTGATGTCCGTATCGGCAGCGTCAAGATATACAGCAGATGCGTGTCCGTAGTATGTTCTCACGTTCAGTGCAGAATCAATCCATGAATTTGTATTTTTTCCCGACTCCCATGTTACACCGGTTACCTTTCCCGAGGTTACCCACTTATAGCCGTTTTTTAATTGAGCGATTGTATTTATTTCATTATTTTTGTGTATTGCCGGACTGTCTTCCACTGCATATGTCCTGTAGTTGCCCGCTGTAAAATCATCTTCAAACGACCAAACCTCCGGCAATGCAAGCTCCCAGTCAATTTTCAGATTTTTAAGGCTCGCATTCGCTCTGTTGTCGCCTGCTGTTACAAATCCAATCGGATATTTGCTTTTTTCAAGAATACCTTCTGTATCCGATACTGTATTTGTCCATGTCTTGCTTCCCGAAGCTGCCGTCCATGTG
>JAQXUJ010000195.1 GCA_029219925.1 Clostridiales bacterium
GCCTTCCATTTCACCGATAAATGAAAATGCTTTATCCCAGTCTGCAAAAGAATCTGTATATGCTTTTACTTCCGGTTTCCATGAAAGCAGAGCATCTGAGAATTCTTTGAGTTGTTTTTCGGAAGTGTATTCACGGCAGGAATAAAAAACATTAGGTTTTCCCTTACAAAATTCAGTTAATGTCTCTGTCTTGCCAACTCTTCGCCTACCGTATAAAACAACAAATTCAGCATTTTTGCTTTCATAGCAGTTGTTTAAAAACTTCAGTTCAGTTTCACGTCCTATAAACATACCAGTTCACCTCATTGCGTTATATTTAAATTAGTCTAATCACGATTTGACTAATCATAGTTTAACATATTTTTTGAGGAAAGTCAATATTGTATGTAAAAATAATCAGAAAGTATATGAATTTTTCTTAATACCGCAAATCTATTCAGCGAAGTAAATGTAAAAGAGAAAGATCTTAAAGCAAAGATGAAATCAGAAGATCTTGAACTTTTATTTCATTCCCCAAAACCCTTGCCGTTACTGTGTTTCTTTAGAGTATGCTTTAATGAAAAAAATTAATGTATTGCGATAGAGTTCATTATTGTATTTTCGAACGCGGCATCTTTCTGACTCTGCTGATGTCCGTTGTGCTTTATGTTCGGACATTAAAAAAGCTGTCGTTTTCTGTGCAGACCAAATAAAAATGCTGTAATGTATGTTTGAGAACATAAAGGAAAACCTTATGGAAGACTTCGGTAATTGTGAAGAGTTTGGCTATATGGCAGGATATGGGAAGATATGAGGAAAGGCTCGTTGCCGCATTTAACGACAACGAGCCTTTATTTTAATAAAATTACTCAATAGAAATTTTACTTGACGAAGCAAGCTTTTTATGTTCTTTTTTCGGAAGAACAATAGTCAAAACACCGGATTTATATTTTGCCTTTACATCTTCGGGAGTAACATCACCGACATAAAAGCTCCTTGTGCAAACGCCGGCATAGCGCTCCTGTCTTAAAATTCTGCCTTTTTTGTCTTCCTCGTCCTTGTCAAGACCTTTTTCGGCACTGATTGTGAGATAACCATCTTTCACATCAAGATTAATCTCATCTTTCTTGAAGCCCGGTAAATCAACGGCGATTTCATATGCACCGTCTTTTTCGTGAATATCGGTCTTCATCAAATTCCTTGCGTGCTTTCCGTACAGCGGATTGTGCGCTCCGAAGAAACCTCCGTCAAAGAAATCATCAAACATACTTTCTCCAAAAATACTCGGTAACATAAGCCATTCCTCCAAATTAATATATTTTATATATAAACCTTCTGCTGCGGCTATGCCGCATCGCAGGATATTTGCTGTTTCCTTACATTGTTACTCACTCATTGGACTCACTCCCTTTCTTATCTTTTAACTATATTATATAATTTTCTATTGAAAAAACAATAAGTTCATGGTACAATAAATATAGGGTGTTTTGTGCTGTCAGCACAATCAAAAAAAGGAGTGATGCCGATGAGTAAACATAAATGGGAGAATTGCAGCGTTCAACCGCTTATAAACGAATTTTTTGAACAGGATGATATAAAAAAGCTCGTCGAAGATGTGGGAATTTTGCTTAAATGTCCGCTGTTAATAATAGATGAAACATTTCATATTGCCGCACATTTCAGTCCGCCCGACTTTTCCGACAGACTTTTTAAGGATGCGGTTGCTTGCGGTATGATTACATATGAAATCAGTGCGATAATAAGCAAAAACACTGCTCTTTGTTCGGGAGAAGCCGACTATATTAAATTGGATGATAGTGCATACAAGAGGCGTTTTGCACCGCTTATCAGCACAGGCGTAAGGCTCGGATATTTAATCTGCATTGATACCGATGGGCATTTGCAGAAAATTTCGCCGGAAATTTGGCAACAAATCGAAATGATACTGTCCAAACAGTTATTTATTGAAACAAGCAGGCAGGACAAACCGTTTGAAACAACAGAGGAAATACTTATGCATTTGCTTGGCGGCGGTTTTCCGTCCGAGTCGTATTTTCGACTTCAAACGGCAAATACATATTTGGCAGATTTCAAGCCTACGGCTTTTGCGCTTATTGACCTTACGGTTTACAACAATGAATATGCGGGAAAACGGCATCTGAAAGAGGAAATCAGGCGACATTTTGCCAATTCACACGATTTTGTGTATAAAGGTGATGTGTTTCTTTTTCTGCACAGCGAACACGATATAAATATATTTGCCGAGCTTGCAAATGAATTTGGCTTAAAAGTAATCATATCCGACCCAATAAACTGCTTATTTGATCTGCCGGAACTGTATCGCACCGCACACGAAGCTCTTGAAATGCTTCTTGAAACCGACTTTGAT
>JAQXUJ010000196.1 GCA_029219925.1 Clostridiales bacterium
CACCCGTTTTCCCTTCACCACACCCGGAATCGGATTGAGTTTGATCCGAACGCCGTTTTCACGGCTTTTCTGGCTGGGGGAACTAAAGGTTCTGCCGATATATTTGTTCTTGATAAATCCGATGCCGTAGGGTATGCCTGATTGTCTTGAATATCCCAGAGCAGCATCCAGACCGGAATCGGGCACACCGATTACAATATCTGCGTCAACCGGGTGCTCCATTGCAAGGCACGCTCCGGCATTAAGTCTTGCCCTGTGTACGCTTTTTCCCTCAATCACCGAGTCGGGACGGGCAAAATAAATGTACTCAAATATGCATATTTTATGTTCGCACTTATTGCAGTGGGTTTTTATTTCTTTAACGCCGTCCTTTGTAAATACTACAATCTCACCCGGCTCAATATCCCTGATATATTCCGCACCGACACTGTCCAGTGCGCAGCTTTCCGATGCCACCACATAGTCGCCGTCGGCGTTTTTGCCGTAGCAAAGCGGACGGAATCCCATCTCGTCCCGAGCGGCAATAAGCTTGGTTGGCGACATCAGCACTATTGAATATGCGCCCTTTAATTTATACATTGCCTTTTCAAGAGCCTCTTCAACCGACGCTGAATTTATCCGCTCCTTGGTCAGAATATAAGAAATGACCTCCGTATCGCTGGTTGTCTGGAAAATTGATCCCTCCATTTCCAGCTGACGGCGCAGTTCAAAGGAATTTACCAAATTTCCGTTATGCGCCAGTGCGGTATGTCCCTTAACATGATTTACGACTATAGGCTGGGCATTAATTCTGCCGTTGGTTCCTGTGGTTCCGTAGCGGACATGACCGACAACCATGCTTCCCTGACCCAGTTCGTCAAGACGGTTTCTTGTGAAAACCTCATTTACCAGTCCCACATCCTTGTATGCCGTAAAAACACCGTCGTCATTAACTACCATACCGCAGCTTTCCTGTCCTCTGTGCTGCAGCGCGAAAAGTCCGTAATATGCCTGCGCTGCAACATCGGTTTTTCTCTGCGAAAATATGCCGAAAACACCGCACTCTTCATGTATTTTATTCATCGCTGACCTCAATTCCATTATTCGCCCAAAATCCTCTTCATCATTTCCTTGTATGCGTCCTCAACGTTGCCTAAATCTCTGCGGAAACGGTCCTTGTCCAGCTTTTCATGGGTTTCGCTGTCCCAGAAACGGCAGGTATCGGGAGAAATCTCGTCGGCAAGGACAATTGTTCCGTCTGAAAGGCGTCCGAATTCCAGCTTGAAATCTACCAAATCCACCTTCAGCTTTCTGAAAAAGTCCTTCATGACCGCATTAATCTTGAACGCCATTTCCTTAATCGTTTCTATTTCCTTCTTTGTGGCAAGTCCCAATGCAAACGCGTGATATGCATTCATAAGCGGGTCGCCCAGCTCGTCATTTTTATAGGAAAATTCAATTGTCGGCTCTTCAAACACAATTCCCTCCGAAACACCGAAGCGCTTTGCAAAGGAGCCTGCCGATATGTTTCTGATTATAACCTCAAGCGGCACTATGGATACCTTCTTAACAAGAGTTTCGCACGGTGAAATTTCCTCAACATAGTGTGTAGGCACGCCCTCTTTTTCCAAAATCCGCATCATATAATTCGTCACGCGGTTGTTGATGGCGCCCTTTCCGGCTATTGTTCCCTTTTTAAGCCCGTTAAACGCTGTTGCGTCGTCCTTATAGTCCACCAACAGAACCTCCGGATCGTCCGTTGCGTATACCTTTTTTGCCTTTCCCTCATAAAGCAGTTCTCTTTTTTCCATAATATTATCCTTTCCGCCCTAAGGCATTTTCCCGGAGCTGTGCGTACTATATAATGTACAGCCCCTCTGTTATATTTTATCACAGCGGCAATCGCTGCGTTTTATAAATATTTTCCGCGCGCTTTCTCTGTATTTCACGGCGCATTTTCCTAAACGTTAAATTCTTCCGACACCCTGCGGTCCTTTGAAATTACATTCTCTCTTGCGTCTTTCCTTTGACGTTCGAGCTTTTTCGACAGCTCCTCGTCGCCAAGCGCCAAAATCTGTGCAGAAAGCAAGGCGGCATTAACTCCTCCGTCAATAGCTACAGTTGCTACCGGAATACCCGATGGCATCTGCACCGTTGACAGCAGTGCGTCAATACCGTCCAAAACCTGTGATTTACATGGAATACCTATAACCGGCAAGATCGTATTCGCCGCAATTGCGCCCGCCAAATGCGCCGCCATACCGGCAG
>JAQXUJ010000197.1 GCA_029219925.1 Clostridiales bacterium
GACACATGCCATGGTAATAAAAAAATCAAATATTTATCCTTCTTATTGACTTTATACTGCGCCCGTGATAGAATAAATCAAAAAAGGAAGAAGAAAAATGATTAATGTAAAGGAAGTTGGAGCTTCTGGAAACGGTATAAATGACGATAGTGAGGCAATACAAAAGGCGTTGGACATTGGCGGAGAGATTTACATTCCTTCAGGTGATTACAGAGTAAAAAACACCTTGAAAATCGGTTCTGATACGGTTCTCACCGCAGATAAAAACGCAAGAATATTCCACTGCGAGCAGGTAAAAAAACGCCGCGGTGATTTCCTGCTGACAAATGCGGATTTTGAAAAAGGAAACAGCAATATCATTGTGTGCGGCGGCATATGGGACGGTAACTTTGACGGAAAAAACAATACTAAGCCGGCAAATCGCTATGACAAAAACGGCTGGTCAGGGTCGGTTATCAGCTTTTTTAACGTGAAGAATTTAAAGCTTGCCGACATGCGAGTAACCAATTCCGTTGTTTATAATATGCGATTTTGCTGTGTGGACGGCTTTGAAATAAAAAATATTGAGTTTTCCGCAAGAGAGCGGTCCTTTAACCAGGACGGACTGCATTTTAACGGCTGCTGCAAAAACGGCATCGTGGAAAATATTCGTGCGGTAACAAAGGGTCAGACCAATGATGACCTTGTTGGACTGAACTGTGACGATGTGTTCCATACCGTGGAAAACATGGACTTTTTTGGTGGAGATATTGAAAATATATCCTTTAGTAAACTGTATGCGGAGGATTGCCATACGCTCATACGAATACTCAGCATAGACCATAGTGTGAGAAACATAACCTTTTCCGATATTTATGCCGGCATAAGAGAATTTGCATTTAATATGGATGGCTCTCGCTACTGTATGGATCCGCTCTTTGATGAAAGCGAATATCCTCAGGGCAGCGGAAACATAGAAAACGTGCGCATAGACAATTTTACCGCATATGTCACCGACCCTGAGCGGAAATGCCCGCTGATTGACTGTGAAACCCGGACAAAAAATCTGGTTATAAACGGATTTAAAAGACTGATCGAGAAGGAAAAGTCCAACAGCAGGGTAACGCTGGAGGCAAAAAATCTTGTCGATACTAAAATAATATGCGGAGAAAGGGAGTATTATCTTAAGGATAAGACCGATATTCTGAAAACCGATGACGTAGGCGGTTTTATAAAAATAAACTGAAATATAATGCAAGATTACAAAAAATCCTCCTTGACAAACCTGTAAATTATATTTATGATTTTATCAAGGGGGACATATAGAAAAGATGTTTTTGGTTGTAATCTTGCTTATATTGTTTCCGGGCATATATTTATTCAGTAGACATTAATTAATCAGATGACGTTGGAGGAAAATGAGATTTGACGGCATGATAATAAGCGATGCCAATGCACTGTATTGTGCTTGTTGAACCGGGCAAATTTGATGTTTTTGCAGGCACAAGCGTTATGGGTTGTCTAAAAAGGGACATAAATATAAAATAATTAGTTATTGCAATAAACGGCAGCTTTTGATATAATTTATCATGTAGAATTTTTTCTGCCGGTGGTAATAAGCATATTAATTCTGCCGGCGAGTTATTTATGTGCGGAGGTTAACCATATGTCAATTATTGTAAAAAACAAACAATTTCATCTAAGTACAGCCAATAAAAGCTACATTTTCAGCGTATATCAGGATAAATTTCTGACGCATATATATTGGGGAGATAAGTTGTCGGAGGATATTGATGTTTCCGGATCCCCGGAGGAGTTCATTTTCTCAAGAGCCAACGCTTTTCATGTTCCCACAGACAGTACAAACAGCGTGTTTGTGTCGGATTTGCAGCTGGAATTTTCTGTGACAGGTGGGGGAGATTACCGCACGCCGTCTTTTTTGGCTCGTTATGCGGATGGCTCAACGGTAAGCGAATTTTCTTATGATTCATACTGTATATATAAAGGTAAGACTAAAATCCCGGGGTTGCCGTCGCTGTCATGTGATAATACGGAAACCCTGGAGGTTACGCTTGCTGATAAGAAAACAGGACTGACAGCAACGCTTTATTACTGCGTATTGGAGGATTACGACGTAATAACGAGATACGTAAGCATCAAAAATGGCGGAGAAGATGATATACATATATTGTCAGCGCAGTCAGCATGTGTTGACTTTTATGGTCAGGACTACAAAATAATGAATTTGCAGGGTGATTGGGCACGCGAGAGAAATGTTGAATATACCGACGTTAAGCACGGCATATTTACAATAGATTCAAAACGCGGCATGAGCAGTCACATGAACAATCCCTTTACAGCTATTATGGATAAAAATGCAAATGAAGATTTCGGTGAGGTTTATGCATTCTGTCTTGTGTACAGCGGAAATTTTGATGCGTGCATCGAGGGGAGCTCCTGCGGAACAACAAGAGTAAATATAGGTATCAACCCCTATAATTTTGACTGGACTTTGAAACCGGGCGAGGAGTTCTTTACACCGGAGGCGATTATGGTTCATTCCGGAGCCGGACTTGCGGAAATGAGCAGAGTTTTCCACCGTACCTTCCGCGAGTGCCTGTATCAGGGCGAATATAAAATGAAGGAACGTCCGCTTATTATCAACAACTGGGAGGGAACCTCCTTTAATTTTGATGAGCCGAAGCTGTGCGCTATTGCTGAAACAGCGTCAAAGCTTGGTCTTGAGATGTTTGTCCTGGACGACGGCTGGTTCGGAAAGCGAAATGATGATCGCTCATCATTGGGTGACTGGTATCTAAATAAGGAGAAACTTCCGGCAGGACTTGCGAGCCTGGCAGATAAGGTTAACGGATATGGTATGAAATTCGGTCTTTGGGTAGAGCCGGAAATGATTTCGCCGGATAGCGACCTGTACCGCTCTCACCCCGACTGGTGTCTGCACGCTGAGGGCAGAACGAGAACGGAAAACCGTCAGCAGCTTGTGCTGGATTTTACAAGGAAGGAAGTAAGGGACTATATTATTGAAGCCATCAGTGATGTGATAGAGTCTGCTAATATTGAATATATTAAGTGGGATTGTAACCGAAATATTACCGAAACGCAGAATCAGAT
>JAQXUJ010000198.1 GCA_029219925.1 Clostridiales bacterium
TTAATAATGATGACAGCAAAGAAAGAAAAAATATGACAGTATATCTTTCAGACGGTGATGGTGAAACGTGGAAATATAAACGCATTATAGACTCAAGAACAAGTCTTTCATATCCTGATGTGGATTTTTATAATGGCTATATTTATCTAACCTATGATTTTGAAAGATTAGGGGCAAATGAAATCCTTTTTGTAAAGTTTACTGAGGATGATATTATGAATGATGAGTATGAATTTAAAGTTAATATAATCTGCAAACGAATTTAAATTGCTTTAGTCTATTTGAGTCAACCATGAATTTTGTGCAGAGTTTTTACGAAGCCTCCGACATGATATATAATACGCCCCAGAGCAAAAATCGGCTCTTGTAAATGAATATGAATACTATTCTTCAAGAGGTATCTTATGACAATATTGAAAATGTACGTAAGCTATTTAGTAAATACTTACTTACGAAGGATTTACCTATATGCAGAAAGTTTATACATAGCTTTGTTGATAAGATTATGGTATATCCTGATTATGTAGAGTTAGTTATTAAAACCGCTTAACACAAAAAGCCGTTGCAAATTGCGACGGCTTTTTGGTTTGTTCGGTGTTCGACCATTGCCACCCACGGAAAATTGCGAAAATCTGTTTTCCCTAAACAGCGGTCAAGAGAAGGCTCTCAGCCACGCTCACGCAATTTGTGTTTTGGATTGTTGGGAGAGACTTCCACCATACCATAACAAAATAATACATTTGCTGTCTTGCATTTTGGCTTAAATTGTGATAGAATAAATATATATTAATGGCGGCTTTAGTGAAAATCCCAAAGTGGTTTTCATCTCCACCACTTGATTTTCACGTCACAGGAGTGGCTCTCTCAAAAAAAGACCACACAAAAGGCAAATTCCTAATGTGTGGTCTTTCTGTTCGCACCGCTTGAGGAGTGTCAGACAAAATTTACTTTGTTTTTACCTAATCCCTAACTTGCACTCCCTTTTCCTGTCCCTTTTATTTTATCGGAGGTATTATGATAAACAATTTTAAATATTCGATGGACAATAAACGTTATCATACGTGGAACTACTATCTTCAAAAAAAATTTGGCTGCAAGGTATTTAAGGTTTCGCTAAACGGCGGTTTTACCTGCCCGAATATTGACGGCAGTAAAGGCTTTGGAGGGTGTACCTACTGTCTTTCCGGGAGCGGAGATTTTGCCGGCGACCCGACCCATTCTATTTCGGCGCAGTTTGAGGAAGTAAAAGATAAAATGCTGAAAAAATGGCCTTCTGCCAAATATATTCCGTATTTTCAGGCAAACTCAAATACATACGCCCCGGCTGATATTCTCCGGCAGCGGTTTGAGCCTGTTCTGTCAAAGGAAAACGTTGTCGGTCTGGCACTTGCAACTCGTGCAGATTGTCTTAAGAATGACGTACTATCATATCTTGAAGAGCTTAATTCACGGACCTTCCTCATGGTTGAACTGGGTCTTCAGACTATTTTTGATGAAACGGGATTTAGAATTAATCGCTGTCATACCTACGCCGAATTTTTAGACGGTTATAATAAGCTTAAAAATCGTGACATAAAGACTTGTATACATCTGATTTTGGGGCTCCCCGGCGAAACTCACAGCATGATGCTTGAAAGTGCAAAAGCCGTGTCAAAGCTGCGTCCCACCTGCGTCAAGCTGCATCTAATGCACATTTTAAAGGGTACAAAAATGGCTCAGCAGTATGAAGACGGCGAATTTGAAACCTTGACTCTCAGAGAATATGTAAATACAGTTGTGGACTGTCTTGAGATTTTTCACGAAGATACCATTATTCAGAGGCTTACCGGCGACGGAGGCAGAGATACCCTTATTGCACCTTTGTGGAGTCTGAAAAAATTTGTCGTCCTAAATGAAATTGACAAGGAAATGGTCAGACGTGATACATATCAGGGTGTGAAATATGAGGACTGACAAAAGAAAGCCGGCAGAAATTAATAGCTGCCGGCTTTGATCTATATATGTAATCCTTCAAATACTCTTTTGTATTATCAATCATTTCCCGAAAACAGCGGAGTAACCGAATTAGCAGCAAAAGCGGCATTTGGAGACAACCGCACCGATAGGATGGTTTGATATCTGTACTCGTTTCGGCATATTAACAACAATATCGGTACGGTCCGTCTTAGGGAAGCGAAATATATGCTGAAAAACGAAACGGATAAAAACGTACTTGAAATAGCCTACCAATGCGGTTTTAATGACAATAATTATTTCTCTTTTAAATTCAGAAAGGCGTACGGAATGACGCCGTCTCAATTCCGCAAACAAATATGATTTTCTAACTTATTCAAAAAAGGTGTACCGTGAATGTACACCATTTTTTATACCATAAACTATCGGAAAAAATATAAACCCAAGCCGCTAATTCATTTATTTCTTTTCATCGCAAGCAGTGCGGCAGTAAGAATAACCGGAAACACAATTGCTGCCAGTATTCCTGCCTTCAGATTATCATTTAACACGGAGGCAACCCTCCCTGCAAGAGTGGGGCCTCCCGCACAGCCGGCGTCTCCTGCCAATGCAAGGAGTGCAAACATCGCCGTACCTCCGCCTTTAATTGTTTTAGACGCTTTACTGAGTGTTCCCGGCCAAAGTATGCCGACAGAAAAACCTGACACGGCAATACCCGCAAGTCCGGCAATCGGTGTGCTTGAAACAGAAATCATAAGATAGGCAGCAATACAAATCACGCTGCTTACAAGAATCATTCTGTCAAGCTGTATTTTCTCGCCGAATTTCCCGTATATCATCCTTGACGTTCCCATGAATAGAGAAAAAAGCGTGGGTCCTGCCAAATCTCCCACAGTTTTTGAAATACCCAGTGCCTTTTCGGCAAATGCAGAGGCCCATTGACTTACCGACTGCTCGCTGGCGCCGGCACAGAACATAATCAGCATAAATGCCCAAAATATTTTTATCCTCATCATTTGCGCAACAGGCAGACCCTCTTCATCCTCACTTATCAGCGGCGCTATTGGCACCCCAAGAAAAGCAATACCGTTTACTATAGGAACAATCGCCCATAAAACGGCAAGTGTATTCCAGCTGTCTATGCCGGCAAAATGGAAAAACAGGGTGGAAATAACAATAACTCCTACCGTACCCCAGCAATAAAATGAGTGAAGAATACTCATTGTTTTGGACTTGTGCTCATTAGGACATGCTTCAACAATCGGGCTGACGGTAACCTCCAAAAGTCCGCCGCCTACCGCATAAAGCACGTCGGCAGCGGCAAGTCCAAAAAAGGGATTACCTATAATATCCGGCAGGAATGCAAGGGAAATCAAGCCTGCCGCGGAAAATGAATGGGCAATTATCATGGACAGCCTGTATCCTATTTTATCGATAAAGTATACCGAAACAAAATCAATAATCAGCTGAAGCGCAAAATTTAGGGTAATAAGCACTGTAATTTCGGACAACGGAATACCGTATTGTTTCTCAAATGTAATGAAAAGCAGCGGCGCGAAATTGTTTGTAATCGCCTGCACAACACATCCCGTAAAGCAGGCTCTTATTGTTTTTTTATAGCTATCATTCATAATATTATCCTTCTAAATTTTTCATCTGTCGGTAAAGCGGCTGTTAACATAAACAGCACGCAGAAGACTATTATAACTTCTGCGTGCGTGTTCCGCTTTTTATTTTTCCAAAATTATTTCAGCATTTTCCTCATCACACAAAACTGAAATCTTCTTTTCCGAGCCATGGACAATTATTTTCCAAATCCTATTTTCAGGCTTGTTCTTATAATCTCCCTCACGCCTTCCGATACGGATATTAATTTGATTTTCGGTTTCTTCGCAAGTTATCCTCGTATGGCAGGACTGCTTGTCCAGATAGTCAAAACTCTCACCGTCGTCCTCCCTGAATAGGTACTCGCTTGTGCCGGACGGATAAAAATGAAGAATTATTTCCTCGTCGCCGTACTGGGACATGTAATCTCTATCACGCCATTTAGGTATAATTGCGCCCTTTCTTACAAACAGTGCTCCGCCCCTGCCCTTTGGCGGAACATAGGAGGTAATGGTATACGGACCCGAAATCTCCTTGCCCGTCCAATAATCGACCCAATCTCCTTCCGGCAGATAAACAGTATCGGTAAATGCGGAAATAAGCAGGCTTTCACCCAACATATATTGATTTCCGCACTCTGTGCACGTTTCGTCACTCTGAAATTCCAATGGCATCGGCCTTATCATCGGTACGCCCGTTTCATGACATTCGATTGCGGCAGAATATATGTAAGGAATGATACTGTACCGAAGACGCGCGTAAAATGTATACGCTTCCTCACATTCCTCACCGGCAAACCACGGCTGGTCAATACCGCACCACGCGTTATGATGCGCCCATGGCGCAAGCATGCCGAAATGTATTGCAGAAATATTATGCACATTCATATCTACCGTCGAGTTCATAAATCCCGACATTGCAAGGTTTTCCAGCCATATCATGCTGCCTTCAAGTCCGCCGTTATCGCCGGTTGTACATGCTCCCCAGCGCTGCTGGCCCGTATAACCGCCGCAGTAATGAATAAACGGACGCTTATTCATCTGCTCCTTAAAGCCTTCATGCATCTGCTTCATAAGCAGCACCTGAGAAATATTGTGCATCTCAAATTCACTTTTGCCGTTAGTATAAATTTTCTCCGGGTCAATACGCATTACCATATCCGCCGGATCAAGCTTAAAGCCGTCTGCGCCGTCATTCACAAACTGTTTCAAATGGTCGTAAAATGCCGGAATTTCTCCTTTTCCGGTTATCAGGCGTTCCTCTTGGTCGCATAAATCATAGTTTACACAAATCCAAAGAGCCAGATGAAAACCAAAACGACGCAATGTTGTGGGAAAATTGCGAACATAATCCCGTGAGCGCATCCACGGCTCCATATGGAATTTTTTTAAATCCCATTTCTTTTCAAAGGAATAGTCATAAAATTTCTCCATCCAACCCGGCTCCAAGCTTACGTTATCACAGGGAATATGCTTTTCACGAAACCTCAGCATGTCGTTCATAATATCGAACTGATTTTGATGAATCTGGGCAATATATGTAAGTCCGTACGCCCATTTGGGAAGTAACATACTTTTCCCGGTAATGTCGGTATATCGTGCAATAATATCCTTCATACTGTTCCCGTAAAGAAGAAATACGTCAAGCTCATCAAAATTACCGAGAACTGTCAGTCTGCCTTTAGAATTATCATCGATATCCACAAAGTGCCTGTCTGCAGCATGAATGAAAAGTCCCCAGTTTTTGTTACTGTAAACAAGCGGAATTGCAATTTCATCGAACTGATATACCGTCCAGTTCTGATATGAACCGCCCCTGTGCTGAATTCCTTTTCGTCCCGCCTCGCCAAGACCATAGAATTTCTCATCCTTGTCAATCTTAAAGCTGATACCGAATTTTCTTTCGGAATCCCGTCCGTTCATGCTTTCGTTCCATTCAAGGGACTCGTCTCCGGGACGTCCCTCTATATTGCGCCGGAATGGAATTTTATCCGCAAACTTATTAAGCTGATAATCCTCTTCATTTTCCCAAAAATCATCGTCCTCCTCCGGGCGCACGGTAAACTCAATCACATGCCCACACGGCAGTTTAATGCTGTTTTTTCCTATTTCCGCTCTCCCGCTTTCGTCCGATTTCGGCACTTTTACAATGCCGTATCGTTCAAGATAGCTTTCCGGCATATTTTCCCCGGCAGAAATTCTTACAATACCGTCACAAATATTTTTTATGAAAACGCTCATGTTACTGCTCCTTAATTTTGTTCAAAACATAACATCTTGATGCATAATCTCCCGAAAAAATTTCAATTCTTCTGCCCAGCTTCATAAGTTCTTCGCCCGTACGTATTTTCCCGTTATCATCATATTTAGCCGATGCATCAATACCTTTTAGCTTAACACGGCGCTCCTCGCCGTTAAGACACTGCCTCGTCTGATATGTAAACAGCACGATTCGGTCGTCATCGGTAAATTCAAAAGAACAGAAGTTGCTTTCAAACGGATTCTCAAGACGGTAAAAATCACCGAACTGTATCGTTTTGCGTATAATTTTGTACAGATCCGCATATTCCTTCGCCTGTTTTATCTCGGTTTCCGACAGCTCCGATAAATCAAACTCAAAGCCGAAATTCCCACTCATTGCAACCATAGCGCTGGTATTCATCATCTCGTTTCTGCGGTCATATCCCACATCAATATGTCCTACATGCGCCGTCATGGAGATAGGAGGATAAGCCATAGATGTACCGTACTGAATATTTATTCTCGCCATGGGATTGGTGTTGTCGCTTGTCCATGTCTGTGGCATGTAATACATCATACCGGCGTCAAATCGTCCTCCGCCCCCGGAGCAACCCTCAAAAAGAACATGCGGAAAACGGGTCGTGAGCGCTTCAAGCACCTCATAAAGTCCCAGCACATACTGATGTGACTGCATCTGAGTCTGCGTTTCGGTAATATTTCTGTTACAATCCCACTTAATATATTCAA
>JAQXUJ010000199.1 GCA_029219925.1 Clostridiales bacterium
ATTTTTACGGCATTGTCTATCATGGTATAACCATTGCAGGATACAAAATAGCTGTCAGTATTTATCTCCTCCAAGGGTTCGCTGTCGGTATAGCTTCCTGTCAGGCTTCTCTTTCCGCCCATATGCTGACCGTTATTCTTAATATCAACCGTAAAGTCAATCTTTCCGCCGACAACTTCAATATGAACAGTATTCCAAACACCCGGCTTCATGCCCTGATACTTGGATATAGTATTCCATACATTTTCAAATTCCGGGTTAACCTCAAGGGTAACAGGCAAAGATGTTGAAACGCCGTTTACAACCTTATTAAGATATGTACGGGGTCTGTCATTGGGCTGCTCCTCTATACCTTTTCCGGGGTCAGCCTCAAGGTCGTTGGTAGCACCAAACATAAGCTCATAATAGGACTGTCCGTCCTTGCTTACATTGAAGCGTATTCCGCTGCCGCTGGAGAACTTTTCCTTCCACATGTCAAAATCATACGTGTTAACACCGGCTTTATAATTTCTCCATTTCGAATTGGTTATTGCCGCATATGACGCAGTCTCTGACTCGTCTGCCGCTGATGTTATCTTAAGAGCCTTATTGCTGTCTGTTTCCTGCACAATTTCAAATGTTGCGTCATTTGCCTGACCTGCCGGTATATACCATTCGCCGGCGAGAGGCAGCTTCCAAATTGAATTTGAAGTTTTTGATACAACGTCAAAGTCTTCAAAGCTGCCGGTATCCTTTGTTATCGGTGTCACAGAGATATTGTCAAAATATGTAAATTGATTGAATTGACCCGCAGCAAATAAGCGAACGCCCATATTGTCTGCCTGATAATATTCTGATCTGTCGTCATAGCTTCCGACAGATGCAATATTGCCGGATGCATCATATACAGTCCATTCGATGATACCGCCCAGAACCTTTAAATCAACGCTGTACCAACGTCCGTTTGTGATTCTGTTATTAAGAGACCATATTCCATTAGGATTATTGTCTATGTATGTTTTAATATCAGCGGCAAGAATGGTATCCACTCCGTTTACACGTTTTCTGAGCATGGTTCCTTTATCAGCGCCGGTTCCGGCATTTCCGCCGGTAAAATACAGCTCATAGAAATTGTTACTGTCGGTATAGTTGAAACAAATACCTCCGCCTGCCAAGCTTTCAGCACGCTTTATGTCGAATTTATAGTTATAGTCCGTCTTTTTAGCGGTGGCCATAGTAGTATTGTATGCCGACGGAAAAGAAGCATACTTATTCCATTCTATTCTTGACTCTATTGCAAGAACATGACCGTGTTCTTCGCCGTCATCAATAATTTTAAAGGTTGGACCGTTATAATTTGAAGCAATCTTCCACCTGCCGACAAAATTCTGTTCAGAACTATTTTTTTCAGTTTTAACCTCTGTAAGAGGAAGCAATTCAAAATTACCTGTGTCCTCCTGCTCCGGAGCTTTTCTCGTTATGGACAAGTTGTCATAAAGAGCGAAGGTATTTGCCTGACCGCCGGCAAAGAATTCAATATGTGAATCGGCCTGCGGAATTACGTCAAACGCGTCAACACATGTACCGTTTTGAGCGACTGTTCCGTCCGGTTTTACAACCTTCCATTCAATTATGCCTCCGTTAACCGTCAGCGTTACTGTATACCAAATATCGCCGCCAATTTCATATGCCGGGTCTGCGCTTACTGTCAGCTCTTCGGATACACCGTTTACTACCTTTCTGATACCGCCGTAATTTGCAGCTACCGTCTTGTGGTTGCCGGGCAGCTGCAGCTCGTAATAGCTGCTCCTGTCAGCACTTACGTTAAAGCGGATACCGCCGCCCGTTTTGCCGTCGTAACCTTTTTCCGTCTTAAGTATATCAAATGTATAGGTATACTCATAACCATCAAGCATCGTGGTCGAATTTAATGCAACTGTCGGATACTTATTTGTACTTGTAGCATAGGAACAAATAGCCAGTACATTGTCATTTTCTGCGTTCGGCTTGGCTGTTATGCCGGCTGCCGACGTATTCCAGTCGCCCCACAATCCATTAAAGGTCTTAGCAACCCATACAGCATCACCGAAATCCGGGTCGTGCGCAACTGCTACGTCCTGAGAATCAATAAGATAATTCCCATTGACATCCGTAGCCGTACTTTCATAAGTCCCGTTATCATCCGTGTACGGATCAGTCCATGCTCCGTGTGCACCCTTTACCAGACTCAATCCGGATACTCCGTAGCTGTCAAAGTTATCGGCAAATACCGATATCGCCTGGGTTTCTTCGGCAGATACCGCAGCCATAGGCATAACCGCCGCAATCATTGCAGCCGCAGAAAGATACGTTACGCCTTTTAATAGTTTACTTTTCATTCGACTCTCTCCTTTTCT
>JAQXUJ010000200.1 GCA_029219925.1 Clostridiales bacterium
CGAATATATTGAAGATGAAGAACAGCTGCGTGAATTGCTAAGCGCGAAAACAGGCAGTGGGGATTTAGAGCCTATCGGAATACTGATCGGCGCTGTGGATAATAACCGTTCAAGGATAATGTGCAATAATGTTTTTAACACAATGGATAACCTTATTTACATCGATTCCGGAAACGGCGAATTTACTGGACAGGTTGTATGCGGAGCAAAGCGTTATGGGCGCGTTGTTTCAAAGCCGGCCGCACGTATTTATCCAGATATTTTAACAGATACCGAAAAATTTCCGTCCGAACTTTCCTGTGCTGAACACAGTATATCCGCACCGCAGTCGATTGCTGCTAATGTTATGGCTTCAGCGGCAATTGTGTCAATGCTGTATTACCTGTTGATTGAGGGCAATTTGCAAAACATGAGAGTGGCGTTTTCTGCAAGAAAAAACCTGATGAAAAAAATTGCGTAGTAAGATGAGTCTGAAAAGATTTCTAAAAAAAGGAGTTAATAAAAATGAGAGAAAATATGATATTTACCCAAAACAAAGAGGTTGTTATGACAATGGATAAAACGGTCACAACGGTGACTGAAAGCGTTGAGACGATCGGTGCCGACGGAAAACCGCACCTGCAGCGAGCCAGACATATACGCAGAGTTGAGAGAAATATATATCAGGAGCTCAGGAGGGCTGCGTAAATGTCAGACAGTTATTATGTGCTCGAAAGATTTGCAGAGCTTGGCAGGAGCCTCGACGGTATGCTTGAAGCGATGCCTGTGAAGCGTAATGCGATAGAGGTATATCGCGGGAGAAATAATCTGAAAAGCGCGCAGGAGGTATATAAAGAGCTTGAAAGCATGAAAGCCGGACTGACGGAAAGTGTACAGGCGCTAAGGCTTCTTTTTTGCGAATGCGATATTCAGGACGGAGCTGAGTTTGCTGCAAAGCTGTATCCGGCGGTCAGGAAGTTCAACCTTATGACGCCGGATTATACACAATTGATAGCAGCAGTTCGGCATATGCGCGGATTGATACCGGAGCAGACGACAGACGCATCAAAAGTCGGACGCTTGATGAATAATATCCGGCTCGGATATTATCCGACCGACTTGGAGCATATCAAGCTGATTAAAGCCGGTCTGATGTTCCCGAAAGAGAGAATCAATATGCTTGACCCGTGCTGCGGCTGCGGTTTAGCGCTTAATTTGCTGGCAATGCAGAAAAATGCTGTTACGTATGGTATTGAACTTGACAGAAGCCGTGCAGAGGAAGCGGAAACGCGCCTTGACCGCGTGGGGTTTGGCAGCTATTTCTATTCGCATATCAGTTCGGAAGCGTTTCATGTGTTGTTTTTAAATCCGCCGTATCTGTCGGTTATAAATGAAAATGGCAGAGCGCGTCATGAAAAACGCTTTCTGGTCGAGAGCATTCATCAGCTTATGACAGACGGGATTATGATCTATGTTATTCCATACTATCGCCTGACAGGGGATATATGCCGTATCATCTGTGATAATTTTGAAAATATTTCAGTATTCCGCTTTATGGATAAGGAATTTTCAAAATTCAAACAGATTGTAATAATCGGTGTAAAAAAGACAAAAGCTGACGGAAGCGAACAGGCTCAAATACTTTCGCAGTATGCGATGCTGCCGGAAAAAATACCGTTTATATCGGAGTTGAAACCGCTTACTTATCGCATTCCTGATAGGGAAAAGAAGGTAGAGGTCTTTAAGGGTACCGAATTTAATGTGGGTGAACTTAAAAGACAGCTTGCAGGGTCAAAATCTATTGATATGCTGTTTGAGCAAAGCCGCATAGACGCTGTAGAAAAGCGACCGCTTCTGCCGCTTTCGGTAGGACAGGTCGGATTGATAGGCGGAAGCGGATTGATAAATGGGTACATGGACTGCGACCATCCGCACGTTATAAAGGGCAGAGTGGTAAAGAACACAAAAAAGTGGTTTGATCACGAGAACAACACGCTGACAGAAACCAAGGTCAATAAAATGATTTTTAATATTTTGACTGCTGACGGAGTGAAAAGATTGTCTTAAAAGGAGAAAAGGTAATGGAAATGGAATTAAATAAACAGAGCTTCTACGACAGCATAGTGAAGCTGAGGAGTAGACCTAAAAAAGAAAGGGAATACAGTAAGGGATTCCGGTATCTGCACGATACCATTATAGTACAAATGGTAAATGACAAGGATTTCAAAGTGGGTGATTTGGATTTTTTAAAATTCACCTGCGATGACCTGCAGGACTATATGGAGTATTTTGAGGAAACGATCTGTCCGAAACTGGATTCTGCCGGTAAGCTGTTTGACATTATACGCAGAGCCGAAGGTATCTTTTCGGGTAAACGAACATACTATTAGGAGGCAGTTATGAAAAAATTATGCAGCACGAATATTAGCGCCTTTTTTAATATACTCCAGGCTATGAAGAAGGCATACGATGCAGGAGGGATAAGTGTTGCCAAAGCGTATGCGCAGCTTGATGCAGATATTGAAAGCTATTATGAAACAGAAATGGAACATTTATATGATGCGGCGGAGTTTGTAAAGGAAAAGGTAATATATATGCGGGATGAAAACGGGAATTTTGATGAAGATTCCGAAGCTTTGTACAGCGAGTTTTTCTTTTCAAGTACCGATATGACCGAATATTACCGCAGACTGTACCAACTCTACAAAGATAGACAAATATCCGGCAAGGAGTACCGAATGAAAAGGTGCGAAATGGCGGATTTTGTTAAAAGATGGCTTTATAATACTGATTGCTATATATGCGGTGGAATGGGGTGTTATATGCGGACAAAAATCAATCATAAATATGCCAGCTCAATACTTATATATCTGGATTATAACATGGGCTGCTGCAATTTGACGGGTGTGGTTATCGCATTGATAACGATTTTTGACGCATATACAAGAAAACTTCGTGAACTTAAAATGCAATACGCTGATATGCCGGAAACATTGGAGGCAGCATTATGAATGATTTGATAGGAATGAATTTTTGTGTAAACGATGATCTGAATGTTGAGGTTGACTATACTGCGGGACGGCGGAAGAAGCATAAGGTTATTGATATGAATACTTTTTGCGATATATTAAATAAGTCATCAGAGATGACCGAGTGCAAAACCGGAGTCCTGCCGGATGGCTGTGTTGCATATAGGGAAACCAATACATTAAGGCGGTTTGTTGCGCTGGAATTAAAAGCAAGGAGAATGAATTTGGTTTATGAAAGAACCGGGTATACGGACTTTCCGATACCGAGGCTTATCTACGGCTTTTGGCTTGACAGATACGGGAAGGTAGAATCTGTTAAGGTTACGGTGGCGGATATGGGAATTTTAAAGGAAGATACAAGGCTGTATAAATATCCTTTTTCAAATGTTATGGATTTCAGCATGTGTATCGGCAGTAATGCGCTGCCGCCGGTGAAGTATCTGTGGCAGTTGGAAAACATGCCGTATTATATTTTTACAATGCCGGATAACAACGACTACTATAAGCCGCAGAATACACGTCTTAATATGGAATACCGTACGATGCTCGAATTTTTAAAGGAAAAAGAACCGGATTTCTATTACTCCGATGTGCTTATTCCCAACGGACAAACTTTGCAGGATTTTATAAACCGGAAGTAGGAGGAAATTATGGCTGAGAACAAATATTTCGAGGAATTTGGCAAACCGTTTCCGTCAAGCGATGTAAAGTGGCGGCTGCAGAATATCAATAAGGAAAAATTGACCGGAATAGCAGTACCATACCTGGATGCACGCGCGATTGCCGACAGGCTTGACGCGGTAGTTGGTCAAAACCGATGGAAGGACGACTACCGTGAATGGAAAGGCATAGACGATCAAGGCAAGCCGATATATGCGCAGCTTTGTACCATATATATCTATGATGAAGACCTGAAGGAATGGATAGGCAAAACCGACGGTGCAGAGAATACAGAGCATGAGCCTGTCAAGGGCGGACTGTCTGACTCCTTCAAAAGATGTGCTGTCAAATGGAACATTGGGCGTTATCTGTATAAATTCAATGCAGAAAATGTATCGGTTAAGCAGTGGGGACGAACCTACTATATTACCGACAGCGGACAGCAAAAGCTGACAGAGATCTATAATAAAACGGTTGATAAACTATTCTCAAACGCAGCGTCCGACAAACCAAAACAGACAGATAATACGAAGTCAAAAACGCCAGAAGAGCATCCTGTATTTGAAGTAAATGCAGTTGAGGTGCGTGATGAAAACAGCGCACTGATACTAAGCCGCGATGGGACGCGCTATAAGGCATATATGCAAGGCGTGGACAATCGGCTTCAAAACGGTACACGAATTACAAATGTGCGGATACGAAAGGGAAAAAATCAAGCCGGAGCATATAACATAATAACAGGTTATGATATAGCAGCTTAATAACGGTGCAATCATATTTTAAGAGGAGGAAGCTTATGGACAAAATTAAAGAAATTACTATTTTAAAAGTAAAAATGGAGGGTTTCAAACGTTTTTTAGAGCCATATGAAGCGGATATGAATAAGGTGACATATATTATAGGCGCAAACGGCGAAGGAAAGACCACTATTGCCGATGCAATAAGCTATGCATTCTGCGGAACACCCTTTTGGGGTGAGAATTCATGTGACAGGCTGAAAAACCCAAATGCCGATAAAATGTCGGTCGAGGTGTGTTTTGCCGATAAAAACGGAGAGGTACACAATCTTTTGCGTACAAAATCAGGCTCCGAGTCATCAGCAATGCTTGACGGGCACAGTATGCGTCAGGCGGATATGGCGTCGGTGTTTGCGGAGAAAAATGTCTTTCTGTCAATTCTTAACCCATTGTATTTTATTGAAAAGCTGGCGGGCGACGGAAAAGAATTTCTGCAAAAACTCATGCCGGGTATTCCGAAAAATGAGATACTTGACCGCTTGAGTGAAACCTCTAAAACCTTGCTGGAGGCGGAGGACTTTGCCGAACCTGAAGTGTGTATAAAGGATAAGCGGAGAGAAATCCGTGAGCTAAATGAAAATGCACTTCATCTGGAAGGGCAGATAGACGCACTCAAAAAACGGTTTTCAGAGGCGGAGAATACTATTGACTCCGTTATCAAGGAATTTGAAAGTCTTGTAAACCGTAAAAATGAACTGGAGGAAAAACAGTACCGGGGAATTGATATAGAAGCGATGAAAGCAAAACCCCAGACCGGAAATGTTTTCCAAATACAGGAGCTTTATCAAAAGCTTGCCGAGATAAAGGCAAAAGGCTATGAATCAAAGTACACAAAAGAGCTTATGAGGGCAAAAACGGAGCTAAATGTTCTGGCACAGAAATATAAATCATACGAGGCACAGGCTGCAAATCTCAAGGTGGGCAAAGTATGTCCTACCTGCCGTACAGTGATTACCGAGGATAATATCGGGGAGATAATCGCTGCGTTCAAAAAAGACGTTCTTGCATTGCGAGAGGAGGGACAGCTTGCCAGAGAAGCTGTCAGAAAGCTGGAAGAAATGGATAGGCAGAGCATGGCTGTTTTTGAGAAGTAT
>JAQXUJ010000201.1 GCA_029219925.1 Clostridiales bacterium
TGCAGGTAAAAACACCGAGAGGAATTTTTACATTAATATTTTTCAGATTATTTTCCTGCGCGCCTATAATTTCAATAAAATTACTGCTCTTTCGACGATTTTCGGGTATAGGAATACTTTTTTTGCCACTCAGATACTGACCTGTAACCGAGCGTTCCACCTTTTTTATTTCCTCCGCTGTTCCGGCGGCAACAACTTCTCCGCCGTTTACACCCGCCCCCGGTCCTATATCGACGATATAGTCCGCAGCATACATAGTGTCCTCGTCATGCTCGACAATAATGACAGTATTTCCAAGGTCACGCAAATGCTTCAAAGTAGCGATAAGACGGTCATTATCACACTGATGCAGGCCTATGCTGGGCTCATCAAGAATATACAGTACGCCCATCAGTCCCGAACCAATTTGCGTTGCAAGACGTATGCGTTGTGCTTCGCCGCCGGACAGTGTTGCCGACGCCCTTGAAAGAGTCAGATAATCCAGCCCTACATCAAGCAGAAACTGCAGTCTTGTTTTGATTTCCTTAATGATTTGCGAGGCGATAAATTCCTCCCTTTCGGTCAATTTCAGACCGGAAATAAAATTCATCTCATCGCGGATTGACATACATGTAAATTCATATATGTTTTTTTCGCCTACAGTTACGGCAAGGATTTCGTCATTTAAACGTGCACCATGACATTTCGGGCAGGTGCTTTCGTTAATATACTTTTCAATCTCACCTTTTGAATAAGCTGATGTTGTTTCGTTGTAGCGGCGCTCAAGATTATTTACAACACCCTCATAGACGGCTCTTATGGTTCCGTTACCGTAATTCCGCGTATACTTAAACTCATATTTTTCCCCGTTTGATCCGTAAAGAACTGTATTGCGTACTTTCTGCGGCAAATCCTTCCATGGGGTATTGTAGTCAATATCGAAATGGTCAAGTATACCCTTAAAATACATGTGAGCCATACTGTCGGCTATCCCGGGTGCAGCCCAGCCCATGCAGTTGATAGCCCCTTCGAAAAGTGTTCTGTTTTCATCAACAATAAGCAGATCCGGGTCAATTTTAGTAAGTATACCCAAACCATCACATTCCGGGCAAGCACCATACGGGTTATTAAATGAAAAGCTTCTGGGCGCAAGCTCCTGTAGACTTATTCCGCATTCGTCACAGGCATAGCTCTGACTGAATTTTAATATTTCCCCGTCAATAATTTCAATCATCACAATATCCCCGCTAAGTTTAAGGGCATTCTCAATTGAATCGGTAAGTCTTTGTGAAATGCCATCACGGATTATAAGTCGGTCTATAATGATTTCAATATTATGTTTTTTTGTCTTTTCAAGATTGATTTCCTCCGATAAATCATACTGTATCCCGTCAGCTTTAACCCGAACATAACCGGATTTTTTTGCATTTTCAAAAATTTTTTTGTGTTCACCCTTTTTGCCGCGTATTATCGGCGACAAAACTTGTATTTTCGTTCCTTCTTCAAGAGCCATAACCCTATCAACGATTTGGTCAACAGTCTGACGTTTAACCTCTCTGCCGCACTTGGGACAGTGAGGTACGCCTATCCGCGCATATAAAAG
This sequence comes from Clostridiales bacterium, assembly GCA_029219925.1. GTDB lineage: Bacteria > Bacillota > Clostridia > UBA1381 > UBA1381 > UBA1738. The sequence goes on from JAQXUJ010000201.1 coordinate 1,583, forward strand.
CCGCAGATAATCGTATATTTCTGTGACGGTTCCAACGGTAGACCGAGGATTTTTTGAGGTGGTTTTTTGGTCAATACTTATGGCAGGAGAAAGCCCATCAATACTTTCAACGTCTGGCTTGTCCATCTGTCCCAAAAACTGACGGGCATATGAAGAAAGTGATTCTACATATCTTCTTTGCCCCTCCGCGTAAATAGTATCAAAGGCAAGAGAACTCTTCCCGGAGCCTGAAAGCCCGGTTAAAACAACCATTTTCTCTCTCGGTATATCGATTGAAATATTTTTAAGATTATGAACCTTTGCACCTTTTATTCTGATATAATTATTCATTTTCACCCAACTCTTTTTTTAATAGTTTTATTCTGTCGCGCAGCTCTGCCGCCTTCTCAAATTCGAGATTTTCCGCTGCAGCCAGCATTTCATCCTGCAGATTTTCTATCATAATCAGATAATCCTCCGCTTTTTTCTCAGCTGCTTCAGGCTCTACAGCCTTAACTGCTTCGATAATATCCCGAATTTCCTTTTTGATGGTTTTTGGAACAATATTATGCTCCTTATTAAATTTATCCTGGAATGTACGGCGGCGATTCGTTTCATCAATCGCCCGCTGCATGGAACCTGTAACGGTATTGGCATACATAATAACCTGTCCGTGTTCGTTCCTTGCCGCTCGACCGATAGTTTGGATAAGCGATGTTTCACTCCTTAAAAATCCTTCCTTGTCAGCGTCGAGAATTGCCACAAGGGATACCTCCGGAAGGTCAAGACCTTCACGTAAAAGGTTTATACCCACAAGTACGTCGAATTTTCCCATACGCAAATCACGTATAATTTCTGTACGCTCAATAGTTTTTATTTCCGAGTGCATGTATTTGACCTTTATTCCCATTTCCCGCAGGTAATCGGTCAAATCCTCCGCCATTTTTTTTGTAAGAGTTGTTATAAGTACGCGCTCTTTCTTTTCGGCGCGGAGGTTTATCTCGGTAATCAAATCGTCAATTTGATGTTCAATGGGACGAATTATAATTTCAGGGTCTAAAAGTCCCGT
>JAQXUJ010000202.1 GCA_029219925.1 Clostridiales bacterium
ATGCCACATGGAACGGCGTCGGACAAGGTCATTGAAAAGGGTGACTTTGTAACAATGGATTTCGGATGCGTACTGGACGGCTACTGTTCGGATATGACAAGAACGGTTGTTATGGGCGTATGCTCGGACAGACAGCGTGAAATCTATGATACTGTCCTTGCTGCGCAGACAGCGGCTCTGGAGGCGGCAGGTGTGGGAAAAAGCTGTGCCGAAATTGACAGAGCAGCCCGCAGCATCATTGAAAAAGCGGGATACGGCGGGAATTTCGGGCATAGTTTGGGGCACAGCGTCGGCATAGAGATTCATGAAAATCCGTGCTTTTCTCCCAAAAGCGCAGATATAACCGAAATTGGCAATGTTATAACGGTGGAACCGGGAATTTATATTGATGGATTCGGCGGCGTGCGTATCGAAGATGTGATTGCTATAGGTGAAAATGTACAGAATTTAACCAAATCTTGTAAAGAATTGATTATTATTTAAAAAAAGACTTGAAATTTTACAGAAAATATATTAAAATATATTTTGTATAGATATAATATAACATTGGAGGAAAAAATATGATTACTGCAGGAGATTTCAGAAACGGCAAAACCTTTGAATTTGAAGGAAACGTTTATCAGGTTGTTGAGTTTCAGCATGTAAAGCCCGGAAAGGGAGCTGCTTTTGTAAGAACAAAGCTGAAGAACGTCATAACCGGTGCCGTTGTTGAAAAAACATTCAGACCGACCGAAAAGGTTGAGGAAGCGCACATTGAAAAGAAGAATATGGAGTATTCCTACAATGACGGCGACCTGTACTACTTTATGGATCAGGAAACATACGATATGCTTCCTATCAGCAAGGAACAGATTGGCGACGCATTGAAGTTTGTTAAGGAAAATATGGTATGCATGATTTTGTCATACAAGGGAAATGTGTTTGGAATTGAGCCGCCCACATTCGTTGAGCTGGCTATCACCGAAACAGAGCCGGGCTTTGCAGGCAATACCGCAACCGGCGCAACCAAACCCGCAACTCTTGAAACGGGTGCGGTTATTCAGGTTCCGCTTTTTGTAAATGATTCCGATATAATCAGAATTGATACAAGAACCGGAGAATATATGGAACGTGTATAGGAGATATAATATGGAAAATTTAGCTGCCAAGGTTTCATACCTTAAAGGTCTTTGCGACGGATTGACCATTGATGAGAATAAGCCTGAGGGTAAGCTTCTGGTGAATATAATCAATGTTCTCGGTGATATTGCGGAGGCTGTGGACGACGTTGCCGAAGCGCATGACGAGCTGGAAGAAAAGGTTGACGAAATCGACAGCGATTTGGCTGACCTTGAGGAGTTCGTCTACGATGATGACGACGAAGACGAAGATGATGATTTTGACGATGACGATGACCTTCAGGATATGGACTTTTTCGAAATAGAGTGTCCGAACTGTCATGAGGACGTTATGGTTGATTTTGATACTCTTGATAAGGATAAGGGAATTATATGCCCCAACTGCAATCAGGAAATTGAACTTGAATTTGACTGCGACTGCGATGATGACTGCGGCTGCGGCTGTCATGATGACGAATAAATAATATTTCGGCAGAAAGCTTTTCTGCCGAAATATTATTTTGTATGGAAAAAGCTTGGAGAATGAATTTTAAAGGATAAATTGATGAAGGGTCTTTACGTACACATACCATTTTGCCTGAAAAAGTGTAAATACTGCGATTTTAACTCCTTCTGCGGCTCGGAAGAACAGAAAAAACGGTATTTAAAGGCGCTGTTTGCCGAAATGGACGGCTATAAGGACGAACAGTTTGATACGGTTTTCGTCGGCGGAGGAACGCCCACGGCACTTTCCGCCGATGATATGGAAGTGCTTTTAAAAAAAATTACATCCACCTTTCAAGTATCCGCAAATGCAGAGGTTACCGTTGAGGCAAATCCTAAAACTATTGATGAATATAAGCTTGAGGTTTTGTTAGAAAACGGCGTAAACAGGCTTTCCCTTGGAGTCCAGTCCTTTTGTGATAATGAGCTAAAGGCAATCGGGCGTGTTCATACGGCGGAGGACGCAATAGAAAGTTTTCGTCTTGCCCGAAGTGCCGGTTTCAAAAATATAAGTATTGATTTAATGTCGGCAATTCCTGAGCAGACAACAGAAAGCTTTGCCGAGAATATTCGCATGGCTGTAGGGCTTGAGCCGGAGCATATATCCTGTTACAGCCTTATTTTAGAGGAGGGAACAGCTCTTTGCGATGAATATAAAAAGGAACTTTTAACACTGCCGGATGAAGATACCGAGCGCAGTATGTACGATTATGCCGTGAGTGAGCTTGAAAAAAATGGGTATCGCCGGTATGAAGTTTCAAATTTTGCCCGAAAAGGTGCGGAATCGCGGCATAACATAAAGTACTGGCAGTGCCGGGAATATATCGGCGTGGGTTTGTCCGCTCACTCTTACACGGACGGCATGCGCTATTCCGATACGGATAGCTTTTCGGACTATATCCGGGGGAATTTCCGCAGCGGTGATAAAACCGTCCTTACAACCGCCGATAAGATGTCAGAGTTTATGTTTATGGGCCTGCGTATGACCGATGGCGTCAGCATTGAAGATTTTTCGGCACGATTTGGTCAAGATATAAAGAAAATTTTTGCAGAACCGTTATTAAAATTTGAAAAAATGGGTATGTTAAAAGAAGAGAACGGACGGATTTTTCTCGATAAAAATGCTTTTGGGATTTCAAATCAGATAATGTGTGAATTTATTTTATAAAATTTGTTAAAATTTCTTCAAAACCCCTTGACAAATTAATGAAATAGATGTATATTTATACTGTTAGCACTCGATGGTGTTGAGTGCTAACAGTATTTTGACTTTAAAGGGAGGAACGACAGTTGGAACTGAGTGATAGAAAACAGAAAATCCTTCAGGCCATTATTGATGACTATATTGATACGGCAGAGCCTGTCGGTTCCCGTGCTATTTCCAAAAAGAATGAGCTGGGCTTATCCAGCGCAACCATTCGCAATGAAATGGCTGACCTTGAGGACATGGGATATTTAATCCAACCCCATACGTCGGCGGGTCGAATACCCTCTGACGTGGGATACCGGTTTTATGTAAATTCACTTATGCGGCGCTATCAGATGAGCGTAGAAACGGTGGAGAAGCTCCAGGAAATACTTACCGAGAGGGTGAGTCAGCTGGAAACTGTTATAAAAAAGGCAAGCCTTATTGCATCTACGCTGACCGAATATACAACCGTTGTCACATCACCAAGGCTCAACAGCGCGGTTATCAAGAAGATTGAGCTTGTTAATCTGGGACTGGGAAACGTAATGGTGGTGGTTATCACCGGAACGGGGATAATAAAGAATCAAACCGTTGCCATTGACGTTGATGACAGCACCGCCGCAAGGCTGACCGAGGTTCTGAACAGCCGTATTGCCGGGTTGACCGCCGAAAGCCTTACTCTTGATAAGGTTAAGGCAATCGGAGATGAAATTGATGGTATCGTTGACGCAAAAACCCTTATAAATATACTTAATTTTGTTTATGAAGCCATTGATTCACTTGACCAGACGGATGTTTACGTAAATAATGCGCAGTCGATTTTATCTTATCCTGAATTTTCCGATGTGAATAAGGCAAAGGAAATGCTTACATTTTTGGAAAATAAGGATAAAATGATAAAGCTGATAGGAAGTCCCAAAGACGACGTGGATGTAAAAATCGGTGCGGAAAACGAGTTTGCGGAGCTGTCAAACTCGAGTCTGGTTGCCGTTAACTACAAAATGGGTAACAGAGTAGTGGGAAGGATAGGCGTTATTGGTCCTAAGCGTATGGATTATGCGAAGGTAATCGCCAGTCTTGACTGCATATCGAATAATGTCGATAAAATTTTAGGGCAGCTGTACAATTCAGAAGGAGAGGGATAGAAATTGGTAGATGAAGAAAAGACTAAAGAAACCGAAGAGGTCGTAGAACCCGAAAAAACAGAGGACGCTGAAAAAACGGAGGATAAGACCGAATCGGAAAAGAAAAACGCTGAAAAGGACGAACCCGAAAAGGACAGCCAAGAGGATATCGCCAAAAAGCTAAAGGACAGCGAAGATAAATACCTGCGGCTGTACGCAGAATTTGACAACTACAAAAAGCGTACGCAAAAGGAAAAGGACGCGCGATATGCCGATGCGGTAATCGATACGGCGGCAGAGTTTTTGCCGGTTCTTGATAATCTGGAACGGGCGCTGGCGGTTGAGGTCACTTCAGAGGATGCGAAAAATCTTAAGGCAGGCGTCGAGATGGTGCATAAGCAGATGATAGAGTCTTTGTCGAAGATGAAAATTTCCGCAATAGCGGCAGTCGGCGAAGAGTTTGACCCTAATCTGCACAATGCGGTTATGCATGTGGACGATGAATCGGTTACGGACAACACCGTGGTTGAGGAGTTTATGAAGGGTTATATTTATAACGATGACAGAGTGGTAAGACACTCCATGGTAAAGGTTGCAAATTAAGACCGTGAGGTCACAAAATAGGAGGAATTAATTATGGGAAAGATTATAGGAATTGATTTGGGAACTACAAATTCATGTGTAGCGGTAATAGAAGGCGGTAATCCTACGGTTATTGCAAATTCAGAGGGTGCGAGAACAACTCCGTCTGTAGTAGCCTTCCAGAAAAACGGCGAAAGAATTGTCGGTCAGGTGGCTAAACGTCAGGCAGTTACCAATGCGGACAGAACAATTATGTCCATTAAGCGTGAAATGGGCACAACTCATACCGTGTCCATTGACGGCAAGGCATATACGCCTCAGGAAATATCCGCAATGATTTTGACAAAGCTGAAGCAGGACGCAGAAAGCTATTTGGGCGAGACTGTTACCGAAGCGGTTATTACCGTTCCGGCATACTTCAGCGATTCACAGCGTCAGGCCACAAAGGATGCAGGCAAGATTGCCGGTCTAGATGTTAAGAGAATTATTAACGAGCCTACCGCCGCAGCTCTTGCGTATGGCATGAATGATACCGACCAGAAAATCATGGTATATGACCTTGGCGGCGGTACATTTGATGTATCTATCCTGGAAATCGGTGACGGCGTGTTTGAGGTTCTTTCAACAAACGGCGACACCCGCCTTGGCGGTGATGACTTTGACCAGAGAATTATCAACTACCTTGTTGATGAATTTAAGAAGGAAACAGGTGTTGACCTGACCACCGATAAAATGGCTATGCAGCGTCTTAAAGAGGCTGCCGAAAAGTCAAAGATTGAGCTGTCGGGCATGACTACGTCGAATATAAATCTTCCGTTTATAACAGCGGATGCAACAGGCCCGAAGCATTTGGACATTACTCTTACAAGAGCTAAATTTGACGAGTTGACCGCCGATTTGGTTCAGAAAACGCTTGTATGCATAAGAAATGCCATGAGCGACGCAGGTCTGTCAAAGGACGAAATCAAGAAGGTTCTTTTGGTAGGAGGTTCATCAAGAATTCCGGCTGTTCAGGAGGCTGTAAAGAACGAAATGGGTCAGGAGCCTACAAAGGGCATTAACCCTGATGAATGTGTTGCTATCGGCGCTGCTGTTCAGGCTGGTGTACTTTCCGGAGATGTCAAGGATTTGCTCCTTTTGGATGTAACTCCGCTTTCGCTGGGTATTGAGACCATGGGCGGTGTATTCACAAGATTGATCGAGAGAAACACAACTATTCCTACAAAGAAGAGCCAGATCTTCTCTACAGCAGCAGATAACCAGAGCG
>JAQXUJ010000203.1 GCA_029219925.1 Clostridiales bacterium
GCTTTTTCTGTAAATAAATTCCGCAATACGGCGCATCCGAAAGCCATGCGTGGCTTGCTTTATCTGTTCCAAAAGGTTTTTCCTGTACGCTAAATTTTTTTCATGACAGCCTTGCAAACCGAACCGGTAACGATACCGATAACCGCACCGGCAGGAAGCAGGATAGGCAGGTATGAAATAGGCGCGGAGGAACCAAGCATTACTGCCGCTGCCGCAAGCTGGCCGATGTTATGGAACACGCCGCCGACTGCGCTTTCACCAATTACGCCGAAACCGGAGCGCTGTGCCGCAATCATTGCTGAAAATGAAAAAAGACCGCCGGCAAGAGAATATAAAAGTGCAGACATGCCGCCGAAAAGCAGCGATGAAATAAAAACTTTAAGCAGCATGACCGCAAATGCTTTCCGGGAACCGAGCCGGTTCATTGTGAAAAGAATAACGATGTTTGAAAGCCCCAGCTTTATTCCCGGGATGGGTACGGGTATAGGGAACAGGGATTCTATGTAACCGAAAATCAGCGCAAGCGCCGTAAGAAGCGACATTTGCGCCAAATCTGAATTTTTCATTATCTCACCACCGCATCTATGTCTGATTTTTTCGTCACCTCAATAATGACTCGGTTCGGAAGACAGATTATTTTTTTTGAGCCGTCGTGTACTGCACCCTGCTTTATGCACAGCTTATCGGGACAGTCGGCGGACTTCATATAGACCTCTCCGTTTTCTATAACGGCGGTATTGCTGCCGTCAATATCTATTTCGCAGCTGTCATACAGTGATTTTTCGGCGAAAACCCTGCCGTTTTTTTTAATTATAACAGTATTGCCTCCGTTTCCTCCGCGAGGAAGAAGGAGATAGATGACCGCCGATAAAATCAGAATTAACACCAAAAAAACGACATCTTTCCGCTTCATTTGTCAAAACTCCCATTTTATTTACAATTTTTTCATAATTAGTTCATACGCATGACATAATAAAATGTTATTATGTACACGTAAGCTGAAAAGCTTACAAAATACCTTCCCCTTAATATTTTTATGGAAAAGCTGCATTCGCACAGTGCAGCTTTTTTCATGCGGTAAATTTAATATTATTATAATATTATTTTTGATAAAATGCAAGACAATAATAATATATTGTTGACAGGAAGAAGTAATTGGGTTATAATTAGATAGTAATTTCGATATTAACCTGAAAGATGAGGTAACAAATTGAAACGAAGAAGAAAAAAAGCCAAAAAGAGCTTTATCAGTAAAAAACAGGCTGCCGTTTTTGGTATTTCTCTTGCAGTGCTCTTGACAGCATTTGTGATTGCGGTAGGATTAAGCGGATTGTTCCCCGGTACCGATGAAGATGAAGAATTTGTTGAACCGGTAAGCAGGGAAACGGGCGTAATAAATATTCTTGTGGCAGGCCTTGACAAAAGCGAAAGTCTTACCGATACTATTATGGTGGCAAGCTATGATTTGGATAACGATAAAATTAACATACTGTCGGTGCCGAGGGACACAAGGATGTATATTGGCAGCCGATACCAGAAGATAAACGCGGCGTATTCTATTTCAAAAAACGGAAAAAAGAACGGTATAAAGGGTACGATTGAAGCGGTGACGCGTCTTACCGGTATTCCCATAAATTATTACATTGAGTTTACCTGTTCCGCATTCCGTGAAACGATAGACGCTTTGGGCGGCGTTGATTTTGAAGTGCCGCAGAATATGAATTATGATGACCCTACTCAGGATTTGCATATTCATCTGACAAAAGGCTTTCAGCATCTGGACGGCGATAAGGCAGAGCAGCTGGTGCGCTTCCGCCGTTATCCTATGGGAGATATTGACCGTGTTTCCGTGCAGCAAAGCTTTTTGAAGGCTGTGGCGGAGCAGAAAATCAATGCGTCGATTATTTCCAAAATACCTGATTTATACAAGGTGCTTACAAAAGAGGTAAAAACAAACTTTACCCTGTCCGAGGTAAGCCGGTATGCGATTAATGTTCAGGATTTGACAAGTGAAAATATTTCCATGTACTCTCTTCCGGGCACCGCTAACGGAACCGATTACGGCTCGTCCTACTGGATTCCGAATATGACCGAGCTGGCAAGCCTTATTGAAGGAACCTTCGGATATGACGCAAGCAATATTACAATACATTCGGCGGATGGTACAAGCGTGTCAAAGGATGTGAAGAAAACATCGACAAAGACCGAAAAAAAAGAATCAGCTACAGAGAAACCGAAGGCGACAGAAAAGCCTAATACAACTCAAAAGCCGGAAGAAACGGAAAAACCTAAAACGACGGAAAAACCAAAGGCAACGGCATCTCCTTCGCCTTCTGCCACGGTAAAACCGACGGAAACGGAGCAGCCACATGCAACCAAGGCGCCCGAAGAGGAAAAGCCGGCGGAGGAAACGCCGAAAAATACCGACCGGCAGGAAGCCGACCCTACTGAAGAATAGAGAGGTTTAAACTGTGAAAAGAGCAAGACCAAAAAATAAAAAGTCGTCATTAAAACGTGAGATAGAGCTGCGTCGGCAGGAAATGCGGGAAAGCGAAGCTTATGAAGAATCAGAGCAAATGTCTGACGAAAATACAGAGGATATGCCGCCTTCCGACAGCATCAACAAATATCAGGAAATAATTGAAGAAATACAGCATAGCAGAGGTAATCACTCCGATGAGTCGGAGCAGCCGCGTCCCCGTCCAAGGTACGATAAACCGGCTGTGGCGTCAAATGATACGGCAAAATCGAGAAAGTCCGCTCCGAAAAAGAAAAAAAAGAAGCGCAGCCTGCTTAAAATGATATTAACTACAATTGTGGCTTTTATTATTCTGGTTTTCGTTGCAATGGGTTGTGAAATTTTTGATGAGTCGGATGTTCTGACACCGCTGGAAAACGGTAAAATCAATGTGCTCATGCTGGGTGTGGACGAGGAAGGACTGCGAACCGACGCCATTATGATAGCGTCCTACGACGCTAACCTGGCACAGGTGAATATGCTTTCCGTTCCGCGCGATACCAAGGTTTACGTAAAAAACCGTGACGTGACGCGGAAGATCAACGAAATACACGCCATGAGCAGCAAGGATAAAAACGGTGAAATTCTTGGAGCGGAGGCAACCGCAGAGGCTGTTTCGCAGCTTACCGGTATTCCGATAAATTACTATGTTGAATTTTCCTTCTCGGCAATCGACAATCTGTTCGATATCCTGGGACCGGTAGAATTTGACGTTCCGGACGTAGAGGGCAAGGGCAGAGGAATGAATTATGACGACCCGGTACAAAACCTTCATATTCACTTGAAGCCGGGGGTTCAGCAGCTATCCGGAAATCAGGTTCAGCAGTTTCTGCGCTACAGAAAGAGCAATAACGGCGGCGGAAGCGGAAGCGATACCGACCGTGTGGCACGTCAGCAGGATTTTGTAAAGGCGGTTATTGACCAGAAGGTTAACCTGGCTCTGTTGTTAAAGCTTCCCGACATATATTCCCAGCTTTCAAAGGAAATAAAGACAAATATTTCGGTGAGCGATATTATTCCTCGTTATGTACGTTATTTAATTAAGCTTACGGGTGAGAGTATACAAACCTTCAGTCTTCCGGGAGATACGAAAACCATAAGCGGCGGCTCGTACTTTGTGTGCAATCTTGAGGAAACGAAGGCGCTTATAAGCGAAAGCTTCGGATATGATGCGGAGCTGACCGATAAAATAACCTTGTCGGAGACTTATTCACAAAAGATATTAAAGGCCGGCAATGTTGGAAAAAAGAGCAGCAGCTCACCGACGCCGCAGCCGACAAAAGCTCCGAACGCATCTTCGGCACCGAAAAAGACTGCTGCGCCCGAGCCTACCAAAGCACCGGTAGTCACTAAGGAGCCGATAAAGGCGCCGGCGGTTACCAAAGAACCCCTTGAAGATATTTACGATGACGGGGAAATTGAAGCAAATTAAGAAAAAATTCAAAAAAGACTTGCATTTTATAACAATATGTGATATACTATAAATGAGAATAGTAATTGACGGAGAGTGGGTTTACGACCCACTCTTTAATTTTGAGAGGTGATTTGGGTGGCGAATGAGGCAGAAAAGCTTGCCTTTGAAGTCGGTGACGAGGTTGCGGAAACGATGGGGTACGCCCTTGTGGACGCACAGTTTAAGAAAGAGGGAAAGGACAGATATTTACGTCTTTTCATAGATAAGGACGGCGGAGTCGGCATAGACGACTGCGAAAAATTTTCACGCGCCTTTGAAACGGAATATGACAGGCGTGACCCTATTGACGGAGGATATATTCTTGAGGTTTCCTCGCCGGGACTGGACAGAAAGCTTAAAACCGAAAGGGAATTTAAACACTATATCGGCAGGATTGTTGATGTCAAGCTCTTTAAAGAATCGGATGCCGGAAAAGAGTTTAGCGGCACGCTGACAGGTTTTGACGGGAAGACCGTTTCGATCGAGTGCGAAGGAAGGAACGTGAACATTAATCCAAAAGAGGCGGCATATATAAGACTGCACTTTGAAATTTAGGGAAAATACTCTAGCCGCTGTACGGTAAGCGGACAAAAAATGTTATAATTATTGAAGAAAGTGAAAGGATTGGTTAAAAAGATGAAGGACGAGTTGATTAGCGCTCTTACCGACCTGTGTGCGGAAAAGGGCATTGAGAAAGAGGTTATTTTGGATGCGCTTGAGGCGGCTTTGATAGCTGCGTATAAGAGAAATTTTGCATCTGCTCAGAACGTATGCGTGGAAATTGACCGGGAAAACGGAAAAATCGGTGTGTATGCACAGAAGACGGTTGTGGAAGAAGTCAGGGACGCTCAGCAGGAAATTTCTCTTGAGGACGCAAAAAAGCTAAGCGGAACATATGAACTTGGAGATATCGTCAATATTGAGGTGACGCCACGTAATTTCGGAAGAATTGCCGCCATGACGGCAAAGCAGGTTGTAACTCAGCGTATACGTGAGGCGGAACGCGGAATGATTTACAGCGAATTCACTCAAAAGGAAAATGACATAGTAACCGGAAAGATTGAAAGAATAGAACACGGCACAATTTATGTAGATATAGGGAAAGCCGAGGCGGTACTGCCGATTAACGAACAGACTGAAGGCGAATATTATGACGTGGGAGATATGATAAAATGCTATGTAAGCGAGGTTAAAAACGCATCGCGCGGAACGCAGATTATTCTTTCACGAACTCACCCGGGACTGGTTAAAAAACTGTTTTACAGGGAAGTTCCGGAAATTCAGGACGGACTTGTGGAAATCAAGTCGGTGTCCCGCGAAGCCGGTTCAAGAACAAAAATTGCCGTTTATTCGGAAGATCCGGACATAGACGCCCAGGGCTCCTGCATAGGGCCTAAGGGAACGAGGGTACAGGCGGTAAGCGAAGAACTTAATATGGAAAAGATTGATATTGTTAAGTGGAGTGAAGACCCTGTCGAATACATCTCTGCCGCTTTGAGTCCGTCAAAGGTGCTGAGCGTAACCGCAGATGAAGAGGAAAAGAGCGCAAAGGTTATTGTGCCGGAAAATCAGCTGTCTCTTGCAATCGGCAAGTCGGGGCAGAACGTAAGACTTGCTGCAAGGCTCACGGGATGGAAGATAGATATTACGGCAGGTCAGGAATAATTTTGAGGGTGATAAAATGCATATACCACAGCGAATGTGCGTTGTGTGCCGCCGTATGAAGCCGAAAAACGAACTTATAAAGGTGGTCAGAACCGACGGCGGAGCGGAACTGGATAAAAAACAGAATAAATTTGGCAGAGGCGCATATGTGTGTAAAAACGCCGAATGTGTTGGAAATGCAAAAAAACGCAGGGCGTTTTCAAAACATTTTAAATGTCAGTTGGACGACGGCTTATACGAGGAGCTGGCGGCAGAACTGGAATCCGAAAGGAATTGAGTTTTTAAGGGAGAGCTGATATGGATAAGGCTTTGGGTATGCTGGGTCTTGCAAAACGTGCGGGTAAAATCGCGGCAGGCGAATTTCTGTGCGAAAAGGCCGTAAAAAGCGGACAATCCCGCTTGATAATAATAGCTAACGACATTTCCGACAACGGAAGAAAAGCAATCTGTGACGCATGCAGATATTACGGTGTGCCGTATATCGAATACGGCGTAGCGGAGGAGCTGGGGAAGGTTACCGGCACAGACCGGCGGTGTGTTGTTTCGGTAAATGACGAGAATTTTAAAAATGCGATTTTATCCAAAATAGAAAGGATTGATGAATAGTATGGCAGGAAACGGAATAAAGGTAAGTCAGATTGCAAAAGACTTAAAGGTTACCGGAAAGGATGTAGTCGAAAGGCTTGCCGCCTGCGGCATAGAGGTTAAGGGAACAAGCGTTCTTTCAGAGGAGCAGCTGGGCTTGATTTTCGACATATATACCGAGCTTTACGATGTGGGTGATGCACCCATCGAAAAACCGCCTCTTGAAGAGGATAAGCCGGCGGAAACAGAGACTTTGGCAGAGGACGTGACGGAGAAGCCTGAGGAAAAAACGGAGATTTTACCGGAGAAGCAGATACCGGAAACGCAGAACGTGGCTGAAGAAAAGAAGGAATCCGCTGAGGAAGCTCCGAAGGTCAATCCGCGCAGACAGAATCAGCCGAAAACACCTAAAAAGAGCCGTAAAGCCGAAGAAAAGGTTGTGGAAATTCCACAGGATAATGAGAAGGAATACGTAATAAAAGCGGATGACGCCAAGAAGGTGCGTTATGTCGATACGAGAACGGCAACGGTCGAACTTGATAAAATAGAAACCCGCGAGAGACTGGAGGATATGGTGACAGATGATGATGTTACCAAGCTTGAACACGGACGCGGCGGGAAAAAACATGGTAAAAAACAGCAGAATAATAAGGAAAAGGAAATAAAGCAGCAGAGCGGTGCGCCTAAAAAGAAGGAAAAGGCTGTGCCTACGGAAATAGAAATT
>JAQXUJ010000204.1 GCA_029219925.1 Clostridiales bacterium
CAAAAATAATATGCTATACGGACCGGCAAAGGCTGCAAATGCAGGCGGCGTTGCCACATCGGGTCTGGAAATGAGCCAGAATTCTCAGAGATTGTCATGGACCTTTGAAGAGGTTGACGCAAAGCTGCACAACATAATGACTGAAATTTTCAAGTCATGTGAAGCTGCCGCGAAGGAATACGGCATGGAAGGTAACTATATGGCAGGCGCAAATATTGCGGGATTCCTGAAGGTTGCCGAGGCTATGAAGGCTCAGGGATGCGTCTGATTTCGTGATGCATATTCGTGTCTTATATGCCCATATATTTTTGATGATGACAGGAATTTAATTATAATTACACTGTAAAGATTAGTTTAAAAAGCCGCCTGTTTAGGCGGCTTTTTATGTTGTAATAGGCACAAAAAAACTCCTGAAACAGAAGTCAGCTTTCATTTCAAGAGTTTATATATGCAATATTTTCGGGAATGTGCCCCGTTAAGACATAATCAGATGAAATTATGCAGTATATACGCTACACTGTTTCTTATCCTTGCCTTTTCTCTCAAACTTAACCTTACCGTCGATAAGAGCGAACAATGTATCGTCGCTACCAATACCAACGTTGTTACCCGGATGGATTTTGGTTCCTCTTTGTCTTACGAGAATATTGCCGGCAAGTACAAACTGACCGTCTGCTCTCTTCACACCAAGACGTTTACTTTCACTGTCTCGACCGTTCTTGGTAGAACCCATACCTTTTTTATGAGCCATTTAAAACACCTCAGCTTTCAATTTGATTTTAACATGCTGATTAAGCATTTATCGATTCAACAACAACCTTTGTGTAAGGCTGTCTGTGACCTTTTTTAGAACGTTCGTTCTTTTTTCTCTTCATTTTGAAGACATAAATCTTTTTAGCCTTACCCTGTTTTGCAACCTTAGCGGTTACGGCAGCGCCTTCTACTGTGGGAGCGCCTACTGTCATCTTTTCACCATCGGAAACTGCAAGAACCTTGTCAAAGGTAACTGTTTCGCCCTCGTCAGCCTGAAGCTTTTCAACGAAAACAACGCTGCCCTCTTCAACCTTGTACTGTTTTCCACCGGTTTCAAAAATTGCGTACATTCTGATACACCTCCTTATTAATATGAAGTCACGCTGATGCCGGTACCTTTTGGGATTTATAACCATGCATTCATGCGGATACCGTAGTATTATAACACATTAATCACGGTTTGTCAAGATATTTGATAAACATTTTTTTTTGAAGGAATAATTTTAACCCAAAATATTCTTATAAATATTTTTCATAATCAAGGCATCCTCCGCTTGAGTTCCGCTGGATTCACAGATAATTGTAGGCGCAATTTTGCGTTTTGCCATGATTTCTGCCACCGGCTCAAAATCCGGACCGTATACGGTGTCATCAAAGGTAAGGTGTTTCTTTTCACCGCCTTTTGTGTACTCGATTTTACTGAAATGACTATGGAAACAGTTTAAACGGTCAAATCCCAGTCTGTTTTCAATCGAGTCAAAAATGACTTCGAAATCCTTTTTGTTCTTCAGCCCGCCCAGCGTGCGAGCGTTAAGATGCCCGAAATCTATACAGGGAAGAAAGCTTTCGTCCAGGGCGCATAACTCGATTACTTCGTTTAAATCGCCCAGCTGATTTATTTTGCCCATAGTTTCAATACAGAGCCGAACCTTCTCAAGACCGTTTTCCTTCATAGCGCTGCGAGCCAAGGTGAGAGTATTCTTTGCATATTCAAGCGCTTGTTCACGGGTAAGCTTGCAGAGGGCACCGCAGTGTACGACTACGCGCTCGCCCTCAAAGAATTTCACCAGCTGTGCCGACTGCAGAATATAATTCACGCTGCCGAGTCTTTTTTCATCATCCTCTGTGGCGAGGTTGATATAATATGGCGAATGTACGCTTAAGGCAATATCGTATTCCTTTGCCTGTGCGGCAATTTTCCGGGCTGTCTGCTCGCCGCAGCGCACGCCGTTTCCGCATTGATACTCATAAGCGTCAAGCCCTCTTTCGTGAAGCCATTTAGGCATTTCCTCCGACGCCTTATGTCCTTCGGCGTAAAAGCTGTCACTGTTGCCAGCCGCTCCGAATTTTGCTGTCATTTATAACCACTCCTTATGCAGAATTTCCGTAATTTCCTCCGCAACGGCTGCGGAGTCCTTTTTATGTGTTACATAAACCTTGAAATCGCAAAGGTCATAATACCTACGCCGCTCGTCAAAACGCGCCATAAGCTTGTCTATGCCACCGCCGGAAAGGGGCCGTGAGCCGTCTCCGCCGGATAGTCTTTCTTCTATTACCTGCCTGTTCGGCTCAAGGTTCACGATAATACCGTTTTTTTTCAGCACCTCAATATTTTTCGTGTTAAGCACGGCGCCGCCGCCTGTGGCAATTACGGCATTTTCCAGTTTTGCGGCTGTTTCGATTGTTTGCGCCTCCATGCGCCGAAATTCTGCCTCGCCGAATCTTTCAAATATATCCGAAATTTTCATGCCGTATTTTTCTTCGGTCATAACATCAGTATCAACAAACTGCATGTCAAGCTTTTTTGCCAGAATTTTGCCTACCGTCGTTTTTCCGGCAGCCATAAAGCCGGTAAGTACAATATTCATAGGTTAAATACCTCCCTGAAAATCATATCCGCCATATCTTGTGGCAGCTTAGTGCCGGTGAACAGCTCGTATGCCAAAATACCCTGAAAAACCAGCATGCCCAGACCGTTCATTGTTTTTGCACCATGCGTTTTCGCCTGCTTTAAGAACAGGGTTTCGGGAGGATTATAAATCATGTCCACAGCGGAAGAACTGCGGTCTATTACCGATAGGTCGGTCATTGGCGAAAGACCGGCGTTTTGTTCCATTCCCAATGTTGTACAGTTAATGACAATGTCATAGCGGGGTTTTGTAATTTCCGTTTCAATGTCCGCTCCGAATAGTTCCTTTGTTCTGCGGGCAATATCTAATGCCCGTTCACGGCGGCGGTTTATTACCGTAACCGATTTTGCCCCGTGAGATGCCAGATACATAATTACGGGACATGCGGCGCCGCCGGCTCCGAAAATCAGAATATCTGCGCCGTATGGATTAATGCCTCCGTGAAGCAGGGACATATAGAAGCCTTCGGCGTCGGTATTATATCCGAACAGCCTTCCGTTACGGTTTACAACGGTATTTACCGCACCGAAGATTTGTGCATCCCGGGAAATTTCGTCAAGGTATTGCATGATTTCCTGTTTGTGAGGGGCGGTTACGTTAAATCCCGCATACCCTGCATCTTTAAGAGCCGCAACGGCCTGACCAAGATTCTCGGGAGGAACTTCAATGGCGGAGTAGTTAAAATCCGCACCTATTTTTTGGGAAATAAAATTGTGCATGGCAGGCGAGTGGCTGTGGGACACGGGACTGCCTATAATTGCAAGCTTTTTCATGGTTTAAAATCCTTTAATACTATTTTTTCGAGCCGCCGTTTCATGCTGAAAAACGGCGTTTCCTTTGCTTCAATAGGGTCCACCATAACGGTGGGGATGCCGGCTCTTTTTCCTGCTAAGACGTCGGTAAAAAGCTGGTCGCCTATTAAAACGGTATTGCTTTTGTCAGCTCCTATAAGACGCATTGCCTTTTTTATGCCGAAGGTAAGGGGTTTGGCTGCGTCGTGTACGAATATTGCACCAAATTCACGGGCAAAGGTTTCCACACGCTCACGGTGATTATTGGAGACAAAGGCATATTTAATACCATTTTCTGATAGCATTCCGAGAAAACGACGGGCGGCATCGTCCGCGGTTGAGCGGGTGTAGCTTACCAGCGTATTATCTATGTCCAGCAGTGCGTTTTTAATGCCCTTTTCAGCAAAAAAATCAGCAGGTATGGACTGCACGGACGTGAATTTATAGTCCGGGTAAAATCTTTCATACATAAAATTCCTCATTTCGTCGGAGAATAGACGGCATAATCCTTCATCTCTGACAATATATTTGTACTATTTTACCACATTTTAAGGAAAAAAACAATAGAAGGGCTGTAAAAAGTATTTAACAGCCCCTTTTTTACAGTAATTAATACGCCTTAAACGAAAATTTTCTTAACATGGGCGGAGAAAATTGACGATAAGACAGTTTTGTATCAATATAAATCAATATGCCATTTTGTTCTATGCCAATGTCCGCCGTCATAAATCCGGAAGCCGATGGAGAATTTCAGTTGTTCGGTGCGGCGAAGCAGTTTAACGGTAATGTCGTTGTCTCCTTCTTTAAGGTCAATCAAAACGTCGTTGTTGTAGGGAGTCCACAGGCGTATTTCGTCGCGCTCGAGCACATCGTTGCCGTTTACGCTCAGACGGAATCCGTCATTGTTTCCGATAACTGCCCATACCTTCATATCCTTATCGGCATGAAGTACGGCTTTTGCATAACAGCACATCTGACCTTCCATGGTCAGAGATTTATCTATTTCAATAAAGTCCTCGTATGCGTCAATGGTGCATGCCGGCAGTTCTTTATCAAAATCGGTTATGTATTCCCTGTCCAGAAACGCCTGACTGTTGACCATACATTCCAAGGTCGGCAGGACACATCCCTCGCCGTGAGGACTGGGTTTTCCGGGGTCGGCAGGCTTTGTAAGCTGCTCAAAAAACGGGCCGTAAACAGTCCATGTAAGCGGACGTGTGCCGGTAAGTGCCTTTTGGAGCCCTTCCTCGGTAGGATATTCGGGGTTAAATCCCTCAAAGTTCTGCGGTCTGTTTTCTGCACATGGGGCATCAGTTACCTTAAGCAGATAATTTGGCGACTGAAGGGCAAGCTCTGCGGTTTCCTCCGCCAAATCCCTGATGCTGTCCGACTTTCTCTGGACGTTGATACCGCAGATAAAATAATCTTTAATCAAATCGGTTATTTCACTGCCAAGACCTTTGTAGCCCTTGATTATTCCTATAATCGATGCGGCGGAGGCACAGGTACAGTCGGTATCGTAGCCGCATTTCAAGGCTATATTAATTGTATCGCGCATATCGCCGTTGCCCCATAAAAGCGCAATCAGGACAAAACCGAGGTTTTGCACGGAATTGGTAAAATCAGGGTGAGAATATTCGTTCAGAACAACGCGTCTTGCGCTTAGCCAGTCATCGCCGGATTTATAAATTCCGAGTATTCTGTTAAAGCAGCGGGCAAGCTTGCTGTCGGAAGGGACATATTTCATGCCTGCCGCAATGAGCTTCTCAATGTCGTTTTCAAAAAATGCCATACTTTCGACAGCCGCTAAGAACTGTTCGGCGTAAACCGAGTTTCCGGCATGGTCAAGGCATGCGTCCATATAGGCGTAATCCGCCGCCAAATCAGGATTGCCGGCACTGATTATCCCCCAGATTTCACTTCGTATGGGACATCCCATACCCTCTTTAAAAAAGCTGTTGTTTACAATGCCGCTGTATGGAGGCTTTATACCGCGCATATAGTTTTTCAGGAAATACCCGTATTCCGAGAACGGATACCAGCACTTCTCAACCCAGGCGTCGGCTAGGTCGCAGGAATTAATAACAGTGCCTTTCTCATGCATCACATCAATCCATAACAGCTGCAAATCCAGGTCATCGTTGGGTAAATCCGGGTTAAAAATATCCGAAAAATCCGACACGTCAATTATCTTCTTTAATCCCTCCACGGGAGCACCGGCTGCGCCGCCGAGACATTTTCCGTACCAGCAGCCGTGAATTTTATCAACAAATTCGCTATAGTCTATTTTGTACATTGCATTTTCCTCCGTTTTTTTTATAATATTATCAGTATTTTCGCTCATAGTCAATAAAAAAACAAAAAAAGCAAAAAAATAGTGATTTTTTGTGTGAAATATGTTAAAATATAAACAGAATGGAGGAATATTATGAAAAAATCAATAGCAGATTCCTATACGGAACAGGTACAGATATTAAACCAGTCCAATATAAACGGATCAAAACGTCTTTTCGGCGGACAGTTAATGCAGTGGATTGATATTGTTGCGGCGGTAACGGCGCGACGCCACAGTGAGAGGAATGTGACCACCGTGCTGGTGGACAGGCTGGAATTTAAGAAACCGGCAAAGGCAAACGATACCATTGTGCTTAAGGGACATATAGAGTATGTGGGAAGGACATCTATGGATGTTTGTGTAAACACATATATTGAGGAGCTGAGCGGCGAAAAAACCTTGATAAACACAGCGCATCTCGTCATGGTTGCTCTTGACGAAAACGACATACCCACCGAGGTCCCGGGACTTATATTGAAGACGGAAAAGGAAAAGCAGGAATGGGAGACGGCACGGCTGAGACGTGAGATAAGGAAAAGTCTGTCGTGAAAAGGATGATGGGCGCACTGCCGGTGTGCTTTAAAAAGGAGCGAGCTTCCAAAGTCGTGTTTTCTGGAAACCTCGTTAGCGGAGGTTTTACTGCGCCTACAGCAAAAAAATGAGGTGTTCGGCGCAATAAAACCAAACCGCTTTAATGCCGGCGAATTTACAAATGGAACTACTTTATTTCATCAAAAACTCGTACATAATCAACAATAAATTTATCACCTACAGCGGCTCTTGCGTCAGCTGTGGGCGCATGCTGTGCATGCCGATAACCCTGGACCTCGGTGGTCAGCATAATAAATTGCGGGATTTTGGAAACGGGACTGTCGGTATGACCGTCTTCCTTGCCGTCAACATAAAATGTGTAGCCGCTTTCGTTCCATTCAAGGGCAAAGGTGTGGTATTCGTTTAAATCAAGTCCGTCTTTTTCCGTACCGGACGCAATACATTTATGGTCGGGTCCGTAGCCGTTGTAGTGATTCATATGCTGTATTGTTTTGCCCGGCGCAAAGCTTTCCATAATGTCGTTCTCTATGCCGGAAAATTCCGGGTCAAGGCTAGACCCTATTACCGGTGACTGAAGCCAGAATGCCGACCACCAGCCCGGCTTTCTCTGAAGCTTGCACCGGCACTCGAAATAGCCGAATCGTTTTACGAATTTATGTTCGTTAAGCTTGCCGATAGGCCATACAAGACCTTCATCAAAGGTGGGGTCGGAGCTTTTCGGAGCGTCCATGTAATTGTATCCGGTCTGAAGCTGTGCGGAGCATATTTCACCGTCCTTTTCAAAGACCGTAAATACGGCATTTGATTTTCCGTCAAGCAGAACACCCTCTCTCTGCCATGTCCTATGACGTTTCCCCATCATGTACAGACGATAATCCCATTTGCTTTCATCAAGTGTATTGCCGTCAAATTCATCGCTCCATACAAGAGTCCATTTTTTGCCTTCGGGAAGATATGACGAAACATGTCCGTCGACTTTATATTCCTGCATTATAATTACCCCTTTACATTCTTTTTTGTTTCTGATATAATTATTATATATCGAAATTTTACTTTTGTATTTATAAAAAATTACTGAATTTTTTATAAATATTACTATAGGGGAAATATGTATGGAAATTTTGGCGGGTTTTTTCGACAGTGATACGGTATTTTCCGGAGAAAAGCGTTCGCCGGAGCGGACTGTGGAGCTTTACGAGCTTGAGGTGTGCTGCGTGGGGAGGGTAAGGATATCGATTGACGGTAAAATGTATGAATGCGGAGAAAATACCGTTATATGCGCAAAGCCGGGACAGATAAGATACAGTTTTCTGCCATTCCGGAATGTTTACATTAAAATAAAAACCGATAATAAAATGATAAGAAGCTATCTTGACGCACTGCCTGACGTAATGCAGCTAAACAGTTCGGGACATTTTCTGAAAAGCTTCCGGGAAATGGCAATGCGGTATATATCGCCGTCCCGTGCGGACGAGCTGCTGCTGATGGGACAGGTGCTTGTTATTATCGGGGAGCTTTCAAAGGCGGCGTCCTTTGCGCCCGATTCGAGGAATATGCAGATGGACGAAATAATTACAAAGGCATTGTCGTATATAGAAGCCAACTTTAATAAAAGCCCATCTCTTGCGGAGATTGCCGAGCATGTGAAGCTCAGTCCCATATACTTTCATAACAAGTTCATGAATACTACCGGCATAACGCCGCATAATTATCTGTTAAACCGTCAGATTACCGAGGCAAAGAGACTTTTGCTTGAAACGCAGCTGCCGGTATGCACTGTTGCGGAGATGTGCGGATTTTCGTCCCAGTCGTATTTTAACTATACATTTAAAAAGCTGGTGGGTCTGCCGCCGCTTAAGTATAAACGAAAGATGACGGAACAATACTACATATAATCCGGAACAGAACAGATAATTATTGAAAAGACGGCGATAAAAAAGGGGGTGTTGTAAATACGGCTGCCGTATAAGAAAGTAATTTTATTCCCGGTTTTGTGTAACCTCCAAAATGATATTTTTATTATTTATAATATCTTGGAGGTTACACAAAATCCGGGCTGTCTAATCTATTCGGGTTTATTATATATTTTTTAAATTTTGAAGGTTTCAATTAAATCGCAAAAATTCATTCCATCATACAGAGGCAAATCCTGGTCGTTTGCCCATTCATCATAAAACTCACCTTCACGGTTATTTACCATATGCGGATAAACATATGCAGCGGCGCCTTGGCCGTTATCTCCGATAAGACATAAGCAATTCCGAATACATTCTTCAGCACGTTCTATATATTCTTTATCACCGGTAAGCCTTGCATATGCTATAAAAGCACGGGCAGTAAGGCAGCTCAAATGATGCGGAAAGGTGTCTCCGTATCTCATCCCTTTTCCAAAATAGTAATCGTCCCAAAATCTAACTGAAATTTCATTCAAATGAAAGCTTGGCTGTTGACCTACGAATCTGTCCAGACATTCAAGATGCTTACTTGCCTCAGAGATATAAAATTCTTTATCTTCGCAGTATAATCCCATTTCCGATATACAGTTAACAGCAGGTGTAACAATAGTTTGTTCATAATTTACTTCATGCTTTGGATAGGATAATCCGTTTTTTATGATATTATCGACGTGCAAATGAAAAAATCCGAGCATTTCTTTTTTGTCTTCAATTCTACCCGAAAGTTCAAAAGCACCAATAACTTTTCTTATTGCAACGGCATTTGAATAACATTTCTCTCCGCCTACGCTATAATACTTTTCTGCAAGCTTAAGTATATTATCAAGATATTTTTCCTCTTTTGTAAGATAATACATTTCGGCAAAAATCAGCATTACTCCCGGTGCATTATAAAGTCTGAGCGCATCTCGTGTTTTACCGATGTTGTTAAACACCTCGCCTGTTTTTTCTTCATAAAACTCTCTGAAAAGGAATTTTATAAATAAATCAATCGAATCGCGAAACTTTTTGTTATTGTGAAACTGTAAATATCGTATAATGGCAAGCGGCATATTAAGTCGTTCACGGCAAGCATTGTGGTCTGTGTTAGAAAAATCGAAATACTGACCGGAAATTTTATTGTCATATATAAGGTATGCACCGTACAACGGGCTTTCGGCATCAAGACATTGTTGCTTATCAACAATAAAATTAAGTCTTTTTTCAGTAAGTTCAGAAAATGGGATTTTAACCATAAATTCAGCATATGTAGTTACGCTTCCGCAATTTATAATAAATCTGTGTACACCTGTTTTCTTCGGAGTGTAGGACACATAAAAATTTCCCGTTTTTTTGGTTACATTAACTGTCTTTCCCTCACAGAAAACGGTCGGCTTTTCAAAATTATGCGGTGTTATTTTAAATTCAATTTTTTCACCCTCAAATACAGTAAAATGTTTTGCGTCAATGCCGATATAGGTTTCATACTCTGTCAGCTTTTTCAAAAAATCTTTCTTGCCCTCATGCCAGAACAATTCCCATTCAAGAACATATTCCTCATTTCTTTTCAGTAATACGGTTTCGGGTTCAAATATAAAGCATCCTCGTGTATTGCTCGAAAGACAGTTATTCTGACTGTAGCTTATAAATGCTCCCTTTGTAAGCGCAAGACCGAGATTTATTTCCGAATTGCCCATTTTGAGTGCATTTACCCACGAGGTGTTGCCGCCGCACCAAATATGTGTATTGCAGCGGTTTGTCATGCAGTCGTCAGCATAGGTGTATTTATCATTAAACGGCAGTTCTATCCCAAAATTATCTCTGTTAATACAAACTACAGACGGAGAAATATTCTTAATTATTACCTGCTCCTTAAAGCTACCGTTGGTGTTAAAAAATCGGTTAACTGACACCGAAAGCTTATTATTAATATAAATAGCTGACATATATTTTTCTTTATTTTATATGCTTTTTAATATAAACCTTTCGTGTTTTCCTGCTTTTTTATGAAATTCCGGTATATTAGTATCACAGGCGGTTTTAATTTTTCCCCAGCATCCCATATCAGAACACCAATTCATCCTATTCCTGTCATTCGGATTTAAAATTGACATCACAAATCCTGTTTTTGGATCTATGTCTACAATAAAATTATCGTTTTCCATAAATAATCCCCATTTCTTTTTGTAATTTTTTAAATTCATATATATATGCGGGCGTAAGAAACACCGCCAACATAAGCCATGTCAATGCGTCGGTAAGCGGTACGCTGATAAATCCGAGCTTTTGCGAGAGTGTAATTGGTACAATATACCTTGCAGCAATTTCCAAAAAACCTGAAATTGTAGGAAAAAGCGGTCTGCCAAGAGCCGTGAGAACAGCTTTATATACTGCCGCAAATGTAAGTACAAACATCGCGGTACAGCGAATATAAAGATACGTAACTCCTGCGTTTACCGCAATTTTACCCTCTTTAATGATAAGTGAAAGAAGCGGTCTTGAAGCAAACAAAAATATTAATAACAAAATACAATTTATTGATGTAACAAGAATATTTACTTTTTTCACACCATCCTTAATTCTGTTGATATTTCCGGCGCCAAGATTTTGTGAAACAAAAACCGATACCGCCGTTGAAAATCCAAAGATGGGCGTTGTAATTATATATCCGATTCTTGAAGCACACGAGTACGCCGCAACATATTCTGTACCGATTTTATTTGTGACAAAGCCTAAGATTATTACTCCGAACATTACAATGAAATTTGTAAACGCCATAGGGATTCCGATATGAAAACACTCTTTCAGTATGTTTTTGTCAAGTTTCAAATCGGCTGTTGAAATTTTAAAGGACGGTACTTTTTTGTATATGTAGTGTCCGCTCATAACTACGGCAATTGCTTGCGACACTACTGTTGAAAGTGCTGCTCCTATAATTGCCATTTTTAATAAGTATGTAAAAATAATTATTAAAACTATATGTATAACTGAAGAAATAAAAAGAAAAATCAACGGTTCCCGGCTGTTTCCCAAGGCTCTGAGCATTTCACACAGAAAATTGTAGAAAACTGTTGTTGATATCCCTATAAAAATAATCTTTAGGTATACAGTTGCATTATCTATTATTTCTGCAGGCGTATTCATGAGAACTAACATATTGCGTGCAAACATTGTTCCGAAAACGGTGATTATTACACTTGTAATAAATGTGACAATAATTGAATTTGAAAACACCTTTTTAAGCTCGTCCGCATTTCTGCTTCCGTATTTTTTTCCTGCCGTTACGGAAAATCCCGACATAAGTCCGATTACGGTCTCTGTAAAAAGTGTAATGATTGAGCCTGTTGCACCAACTGCAGCAAGCGCATTCATATCTATTGCCCGCCCAACTATTACCGAATCAACAAGAGTATATAAGTTTTGGAGTACTCTGCTTAAAATACATGGTGCCGCAAACACGCATATCTTTTTTATGATATTTCCCGTTGTCACAAAAACCCATTCCTTTCTGCTTCGGTTAGTTTTAATTATATTTGGTTTGGTTGATATTTACAATGTATTTTTCAACATGTAATATTGTACTTTTCGAATAATTTGTCTTAATATTGACAATTTATATTTACTTTGATAGAATTAAAAACAGGAGGAATACTCATGAGCAACGAAAAATTTATTACATTTACAGATCTTTATACTATGAATTATGAATTAACGGATATATACGCAGAGCGGCAAAAATGGTGCGACGGTGTTCTTTTTCGAAGAGAGCGTCCGCGAAAAAGCAATGGTATAATTTTTTTAAACGGCTGCAGCGGAGAATATACAAACAGGCGGGGCGAAACCTTTTTTGCTCCCTGTAAAAGTCTTGTGTGCC
This sequence comes from Clostridiales bacterium, assembly GCA_029219925.1. Lineage (GTDB taxonomy): Bacteria > Bacillota > Clostridia > UBA1381 > UBA1381 > UBA1738. Next base: position 12,150 of record JAQXUJ010000204.1, read on the forward strand.
TGCCTCATAAAAGTGAATATACTATACTAAATGTTTCTTCAAAAATCGACTCTCCTGATGCGTATCTTGTTGAGTTTAATATTGTACAAAATAACAAAAAGATAACCTTCTCTGACTCACCGTTTTTAATAAAAGGAATGAATCAATATTATGTTAATGAGCTTGCTGAAAATATTGTTAAAGAATATGAAACTTTAATTAAATCACCTCCGGCTCTTAAAGCTTTAATCTATAAATTGCTTGCATATCTCGGGAAAGAGGCATTAACTTCATATAATAAAAAACATCTGCTGATATCGCCTGCTATTGACTTTATGGAAAAAAATCTCATATGTTCATTGTCTGTTGAACAGCTTGCGAATATGTGTCATGTAAGCAGCGGTTGTTTCAGAAAGCTGTTTAGAGAATATGCAGGGAAAAGCCCTGTCCAATATATAATAAACAGAAAAATAGATATGGCAAAAAAGATGCTTGAAAACAGCAATACTTCTATTGAGAGAATTGCCGAATTGCTTGAGTTTGAAAGCAGCGCCTATTTTTGCAAGCTTTTTAAGAAGAAAACAAAAATGACGCCTACTGAATATCGAAATAGTAACTGATTGTAAGTTTTTCCTGAATATTCCGGAACTTGAATTTTTAAGTTTTCATATGCGTTCTGTCAACTCTGACATCAGTATCACACAGGCGGCTCAAACCGTACCTATCTTGCAGTCGTATGCATTTTCATCAAAACAGAGCCGTTGTTGCATTCGTGTTCGCCTTCACTTTAGATTATAAAAATTTTAAATAAGAAACAGGGCTGCAGGCAATCCGATTCAAAAAATCGTTTTGCCACAGCCCATTTTTTATGTTTGGCTTGTACGCATACCCTGTCTCTTTTTTTCATAGTCTTTTGTTATTCTTTAATTAACACATGCGGAACTTTGTCTTCACCTTCTGTAATTTTAAATTGAATAATCTCATTGTGAATGGTCAATGTAAGACCTGCATTTATACCCCGCCCCAAGACTCTATACATCTGAATAACACGCTAAGAATTTTATATATTCTTGGCAATGATAATTAAGAAATTTCTCTATAAAGAAAAGCTTCTCCCTCCGGCGGTCTGTAATTGCAGCACCCCTTTGCTTAAATCAGCCCTCCATGTGTTTCCCGAGAAATCCTGCGGCAGCCTCCGCAAGCTTGACTTCTGTTTCGGTGGGGTTCTCACGGTCCTTCATCACGAAAATCACCGAGCCTATGGTGTCGCCCTCTGAAACTATGGGAACAACAACGCCTGCATTATACTGTTCCATGCCCTCAGCGATGGAAATGCCCGAGTCAATTCCCTGGGATTTAAAGGATTCCTTTTCAGACATGAGATTTTCAATATCCGAGCTGACGCGTTTTTCCAAAAAGTCCTTCTTCGATACTCCCGATACTGCGATAATATTGTCTCGATCGGTAATCAGCGTCGGAACGCCGGAGGTTTTGTTAAGAGTTTCAGCATAGGTAATGGCAAAATCTCCGAGCTCACCGATGGGCGAGTATTTTTTAAAAATTACCTCGCCGTCCTTTTCGGTATAAATTTCAAGCGGGTCCCCTTTGTTGATAACATTGACAGTATAAGCCTTATCCGCATGTTTGCGTGATTTTTGGGTGTACTTTGTATCAAATGAGATACCTATACTGTCAAAATTAAAATTTGCTTTTATCTCCTTATTGGGCATTTTTCCGACTTTTAACAGATTTTCAACATCTGATTTTAATTTGATTTCAATAACCCCATTTTCAAATACTTCAATTCTGTCAATAATCAATCCGATTTCAAATTTATCAAGCTTGTTTTTGTTTATTATTTTATCAAAGACGTCAAATACCGTCCTTGCTGCTCTGTTTACTTCAACAATATCATTCCGCTTTTCCGTCGCATTTTTAATCTGCTCCTCAATTCCGAGAATACGCATTTCAATTTCATTTTCTATTTCAAAATACGTATCCTCTAT
>JAQXUJ010000205.1 GCA_029219925.1 Clostridiales bacterium
GCGGCATGTCTGCACTTTTATATTCTCTTGCCGGCGGTCTTTTTGCCTTTTTCGCAATGCTCGCGGCACAGCGCTCCGGCTTCGGCGTAATTGGTGAAAGCGCAGCCGGCGGAGTGTTCCATAACATCGGTCAGCTAACGGCGGCGGCAATAATGCTCGGTTCCTCCGCGCCTCTTGCATACCTGCCTATCCTGCTTCCCGCCGGTGCTGTTATCGGTATCATTACCGGCTCGGTTTGCAAAGCTGTCATGAAAAAAATTTAGAGTACATGAAAAATCTTCTTAATCGGAAAATTCTCAAGAACTTGAGAATTTTCTTCATATATTATTAAAACCCGGCATATAGATGTGCAGGTATTTTTTTATTCCTTTTTTATAATTTACATTTTATTTACATATTGTCAATACATTAAAAATATTTAGATGATAAAATGTTTACAGTTTATAAAAGGATAGGGAGGAATATTTTTGAAACGAGCAAAAATTATTTTCAACAAAGAGAAAATCAGACAGTACATAAAGCCGAACATGAAAAAGCTTATTATTTTCGCCGTTGTCCTGATAGCGTTGATTGCGGTTATAGCGCGCATTGCCGGCGGCAAGCACAGTCCCGCCGCAGTATCTGCACGTGAAACAGATACCGTTACCCGCGGCGATATTACCGTTTCCATCACAGGCAGCGCTTCGGTTGAGCCTTATGAGAGATACGAAATTATTCCGAAGGTAAGCGGTGATATAGTTTACTGCCCGTACGAGGTCGGCGACGCAGTACAGGAGGGCGACCTTTTGTATGGATTTGATACCTCCGGCACAGACTTAAATGTCGAACGTCAGCGCATTTCCCTTCAGCAAAGTCAGAATAGCTATAATGACGCACTGAGTGACGGAGAAAAGCTTTCTCTCACAGCCAAGAACAGCGGCGTTATCTCCGACTTATCCATAAAAGCAGGTCAGGAAATAACGGCAGGCACAAAAATCGCTACCGTTGCGGATACCGATAATCTTGAAGTAGTTCTTCCCTTCACACAGGCGCAGATAGACTCCATTCATGTAGGCGATTCCGCAGAAATAACCAGCTCCAAGCATATGAGCTCGGTTTACGGAACCGTTACGCATAAGTCCTCAGCATCATACGCCGGCAGTGATGGCTCTACATTATATAATGTAACAATTTCCTTCACAAACCCCGGAGCATTTTATTCCGGCATGACGGTAGGCGGCTCGATTGGTTCGGCAATTAGTCCCGGAAGCGGTACGGTTGAAAACTCATCGCAGAATACAGTCACCTCTGAAACAAACGGAACTATCTCCAAGGTATACTACCAAAACGGCGACTATGTAAAAAAAGGTACTGTTATCGCAACGCTTACCAGCGATACAATAACAGATAAGATTGCCGACAGCACCCTTTCCTACCGCAGCGCTCAGCTTTCCATGCAGCAGACCGAAAAGGATTTGGAGGACTATAACATTACCTCCCCCATAAGCGGTACGGTTATTACCAAAAATTCCAAAGCCGGCGATACAATAGACAAAACCAATGCCGCAACGACTATGATGGTTGTTGCAGATATTTCCAAACTAAAATTCAACCTATCCATCGATGAGCTTGATGTAAGCAAGGTTACGGAAGGGCAAACCGTTACCGTCACCTGTGACGCTCTTCCGGGAGAAACCTTTACCGGATACATAACCAACGTTTCGGTTGAAGGTACTGCTCAGAACGGCGTAACTACATATTCCGCAGAAGTAATTATTGAGGAACCGGGAACTCTTCGTCCCAGCATGAACATTGACGCAAGTATCATCGTTGAATCGGCGGAAAACGTTTTGATGGTTCCTACCGAGGACGTTAAAACCGTCGGTGACAAAAAGTATGTGTATGTAAAGGACTCCGACCCTGTAAAATCCGATAAAAAGGAAGAACCCCAATCCGGTGACGCAGATAAAATGCCACCCGCAAACGTCGGTAAAGATAATCCCAAAACCGGCACAGACACAACAGGCGGCAAACCCGACACGGCACCCCAGGCACCCGATGGCTATAAAGCCGTTGAAATTCAGACCGGAATTTCCAGCGATGATTACATGGAGGTTGTTTCAGGTCTTGCGGAGGGTCAGGAAATTTACCGTTATTCCTCAAATTCCGCTGATTCATCCATCTCTATGTCCGACGCCATGGGCATGCATGGCGGTATGGGTGGCATGAACGGTGGCGCTCCCGGCGGTATGGGTGGTGCTCCCGGCGGCATGGGCGGCGGTCCGAGATAGGTAGGTGACCCTTCATGATAAGATTGGAAGGAATTGCAAAGGTATACAAAATGGGTGACACTGAGGTTCATGCCTTAGACGGCGTAAGCCTGCATATTAAACCCCATGAATTTGTTTCTATAATAGGTCCGTCCGGTTCGGGAAAATCAACGCTCATGAACGTAATCGGCTGTCTTGACGTCCCCACCAGCGGAAAATATTGGATTGACGGTGTTGAAGTTAATGAGATGAGCGATAATCAGCTTGCCGACCTCCGAAATTTGAAAATAGGATTTATATTTCAGCAATATAATCTTCTGACCAAGCTGTCCGCTCTTGAAAACGTGGAGCTTCCTTTGATTTACCGCGGTATACCGGCTTCAAAGCGCGAACAGATGGCTGAAAGAGCGCTTGAACGTGTGGGGCTTGGTGATAAAATGCATCACAAGCCCACTGAGCTTTCCGGAGGTCAGCAGCAGAGAGTTTCGATAGCACGGGCTCTTTCCGCAAGTCCCGCTCTTATACTTGCCGATGAGCCTACCGGTGCTCTTGACTCAAAATCCGGCATCGAAATAATGCAGATGCTTCATGACCTCCATGATGAAGGCAACACTATCGTCATTATTACCCATGATTTGAATATTGCCAAGCAGGCGGAGCGAATAATCACCATCCGCGACGGCAAAATTACCAGCGACATTGATAACAAAAACGATATGGCAGGGGCAGAAAATGTTAAGGGCTCGGATATAGGTGACGATGAGCACGGGAAATCCGCCGATCTCGATGCCGACCTTAAGGCACACAATAATATCGGAGGTGGCAGTAAATGATGTTTTCCAAAATATCACAATCCTTTAAAATGTCAATGAAAAGCATTTTGGGAAACAAGGGGCGCTCGGCGCTTACCATGCTGGGCATCATTATCGGTGTTGCGTCGGTAATAATCCTTACCGGCATAGGCAACGGCGCAACCGCCACCATCACAGATTCACTGTCCTCTATGGGCACAAAGCTGATTACAGTTTCCATGTCCCGCGGAGGCTGGGGCGGTTCAACAAGAACAATAAGCCTTGAAAGTATGCAGGAATTTATAGAGGATAACCCCGACCTGGTTAACGTCATGTCCCCGGCTATAACCGGAATGGTAACGCTAAAAGCAGGAAATGAAAACACTACAACCTCACTTTCTGCGTACGACTCGTCCTATGCAGACATTAAGGATCCTAAGGTTCAGGCAGGACGTTTTATCTCGGAATATGACGTAAACAACCGTTCTTACGTATGCGTAGTCGGAACATACATTGTTTCGGCATATTTCGGCGGGGCAAATCCCATTGGCGAATATATCAAGCTTAACGGCAGCAAATTCAAAATTGTGGGTGTCTTCGAGGAACAGGGCGATTCAACGGAAAGCTCCGCCGACAACGCCGTAACCATCCCGTATACAACTGCTATGCGCTTTTTGAAAAACAAAAATATAACAACTTTTTATTTATCGGCTACAACCGAAGACACTGTTGATACAGCGGTCAGAGAGCTTAAGGCATACATTAAAAACAAGCTGGGAACAGATGACGGCTTCACGGTAGCCAGCGTAGCCGAAATGCTGGATACCATAAACGAAATCACCGGAACACTGACAACCATGCTTGCCGGCATTGCCGCAATTTCTCTGATAGTAGGCGGTATCGGCATTATGAATATCATGACCGTTTCGGTCAGCGAACGCACCCGTGAAATAGGAATACGAAAAGCAATCGGCGCACGAACAACCGATATCATGCTGCAATTCCTGGTTGAGTCCACCATACTGAGTGCCATGGGCGGTATTGTTGGAATACTGTTCGGCATCGGAACGGGGCAGCTTGTGGGAAAGCTGATTAATATTAACTTTGCCTCCCCGCCAAGCATGGTATTGCTGTCCTTTGGTTTTTCGCTGTTTATCGGAATATTCTTCGGCATGGCGCCGGCGAAAAAGGCCGCTAAGCTGCATCCAATCGACGCACTGCGTTCTGAATAATTAAATGCGAAAGGAAAATTGACATGAAAAGACTTACAAGCTTGCTCCTTGCAATTTTTATCATTACAGGAATTATTCCATCGGCTTTTGCCGCCTACACCGACGCCGACCCATACGCCGACTACTATGATTCGACGCTGCGGCTTCAGGATTTGGGAGTTTTAAACGGCTATGATGACGGTTCATTTCGTCCCGACAACAGTATTACCCGAGCGGAATTTACAAAAATAGTAATATGCATGATGGATAAGGACACCGAAGCCCGTGCTGCCGGTTCTTATTCAAGCTTCTTTGATGTACCCGGTGGCAGCTGGTTTGCTCCCTATATAAACTATGCCGTTACAAAAGATATTCTCTCGGGCTATTCTGACGGTTCCTTCGGTCCGTACAAGACCATCAGTCTTGCTGAAGCGGTTACGATTTTGATGCGCACCTTGGGCTACAGTGAGGAAAGCGTCGGATATTACTGGCCAAATAACTATATGTCGGCTGCTGCGTCTCTGGGAATGACCGAAGGCATTAACCCTGACAGTAATGCGCAGCTTACCCGAGCATCAGCGGCAATTCTTGTGGACAGGGCTATGTTTACAAAGCCCTCCGGTCAAAATCAAAATGCAGATACTTACCTTGACACATTGGGATGTACGGTTCTGGACGACGCTCTCATTCTTGACAAGGACAAATCCAGCAACAATGTAACTGTGCTTGCCGGCAATCTGAAGCTGAACAACGCTCAGACATACATTCTTAAAAGCCAGCTGGAGATAAATGAAGGCGATGTGTTTGAACACGCAGTAATAGACAAGAACGGCTATCTTGCAGGTATCCGCAAATACGGTTCAACCGGCAGCATTGCCTCGCAGACGGCTATCATAAATAAGGTAACCGAAAATAATATCGAGTACACCGCAACGGACGGTCGCAAGGGCGTATACAAAGCGGATAACGATTTTATTATTTATTCCGGCAGCAGCAAGATGACCTTCGCGTCAGCTAAAAGTCTATGCACAAACGGCACGGATATTACCTTCTACGGCAACAGCTATGGTGCCTGGAATATCGCCGTTGTAGGCAGCAGCAGCGATGTGGACCCGGTTCTTGCAAGCAAAAATTACACCGACACCGATACCGTACTGGAGGGCATCGATATTAACAAAACAAACCTTGTGATTTATCGTAACGGCGAGGCTGCCTCCCTGTCCGACATTCAGGTAAACGACGTTGTATATTACAACACTCGCGCCAATATTATTGACGTATACTCAAAAAAGGTGACGGGCTCATACTATTCGGCGTCACCCTCAAAAGCATATGTGGAGAGCGTGACCGTAGGCGGAAAATCCTATGAAATCGGATATTCTGCCGCAACCTCCAAGCTGGACGCATCAAGCGGCGCTTTTGCAATCGGCGACAAAATCACGCTGCTTCTGGGAAAGAATGACAAGATAGCGTTTGTCACCGACAATTCCACCGGTTTTGATTATTTTGAATACGGCGTTCTGCTTTCAACCTCCACACGCACCGCTGCAGAAGGCGCAAATGAAGGCAATACTGAATTTATCGCAACCATGTTTATGGCTGACGGTCAGGAGCATGACATCGTAACCGATAAACTTTACAAGGATCATATCGGAAGGTTTATGCGCATAACCTACTCGGGAGGCGTTGCTTCCCTTAATACGCAGAGCAATTCAGGTCTGCGTAATTACGAAGGGACAATCAGTCTTGAAAACCGTACTATCGCCGACAGATATGTTCTGAAGGACGCAATTATATTTCAGCTGACCTCCGACAGCGACGCCGCCGTTGCATCCTGTGAGCTGCTGGATTTTGACAGCCTTACTTCAAAGAGCATAAACACATCTCAGTTGATAAATGTAGTAACCGCCAACAAATTCGGTGATATAGCAATTCTGTTTGTCAAAGATCTGGAAAGCACTTCACAATTCGGCGTAATATCAGGCTTTGTAAAAACAGGCTCCGAAACCACTGGATATAAAATTTTCTCAGATGGCGCTTCTGCAAGCTACATGCTCTCAAACATCAGCACAATCAACACATCGGCAGGCTCGGGAGTGGCATTTCGTGCCGGCGGCGGAACAATCACGTCAATATCTCCGATGTATAAAATTGCCGGTGCAACATCCATCGGTGCAGTTGAAGGCGGCAGAATTATGCTGTCCGGCACAATATATAAGCTTGCCGATAAAGTTCAGATAGTTGATGTGACCGGCAGCGAAAAAATGAGAGAATACTCCATTGACGAACTCGCAAGAATGACAAATATTACCTCGGTAACACTCTACTCCGATAAGAGCCTTTCAAACGGCGGCGTAGCGAGAATTATCACGGTAACGACATCAAATAAATAATTTCAGCAGCTAAAAAGCCGACAAATGAAACCCCATTTGCCGGCTTTTTAAACCACTTAATTTACAAATTTTATGTATGCGTATACTATAATTAAAATCTGAATAACAAGTATTAACCTAATACCAATTGTGAATTTTTTGTGCTTTGTTTTATGGCGGAACAGCTCCATTGCAAGGAGTGCGCCTGCCGCTCCTCCCGCAGCGGCGACTGCCATCAACGTTCTTTCACTTATGCGCCATGCGTTTTTCACGGCCTTCATTTTGTCAATTCCAAAAAGCGCAAAAGCAAAGATATTCTGTACCGCAAGATATATCGCAGCAATTCTTATTCCCATACCAATTCCTTCAATCTCAGTTTTCCTGTGCGATAAACAGTAAACTTTTTATATTCCCGCAGCCATTCCCAGACCAAGACCTGCGGCAGCACCTATAGCATAAATAAGGGCAAGTACAATCAGGTTTTGTCTTAGATTTTTATTCTGTTTAAACAGAACCATAAGTCCAACGCCTGCGCCTGTACAAAGACCGCCTATAAGAGAGGAAAGGGTTATTTTTCCTGCCAGATACAGTTCTGTCAGAACAACCGATGCCGCACAGTTAGGTATTATTCCAAAAAGAGGCGCAAGCAGCGACTGCAAAACGGTATGATTGCTTATGAACTGCATCAGCGGCGCAAGATTTTCCGCCGCATAGCCTATGACAATATTAGCAGCGAAAATAAACAGAAATATTTTCACGGCATGAATAACCGCAGATTTCAGAACTCCTCCCTCACAGCTTTCACAATTGCCGTGGAAACTGTGTTCGTTATCACCGGTAAGCTCCTTTGTATTGCTTTTATAAATAACATCCACCAAAAATCCCGCTATGACTGCAATAACCAGCTTTATGACAATCAGCTTCATAAGGTCATAAATTCTGTCCGGATGCGCAAGCATAAGCGGAATTGCCTCGTCCGAAGTGGCAACAAAAATTGCAATCATCGTACCCATCGTAATAGCCCGTTTAGAAAACAGCTCCGACGCTATTACCGAAAAGCCGCATTGCGGAATTGTACCGAAAACTGCGCCCAAAACGGGCCCGAATTTCTTCGACTTAGCAAACATCTTGTGCACCAAATTATTATTTTCATGTTCTAGATACTCAATCAAAATGTAGATAAAGAACAGAAAAGGAAGCAGCTTTGCCGCATCCAAGAAGGCGTCCATAAGCAAATCCATAATATTATTCTCCATTCCGCCGCTATGTCTGCGGCACAAATATTATACCAAACCTTTATCCTTCATAGCCTGAACCGACATAATAATTCCCAGTCTTGATGATTCATAGGTCAGACCGCCCTGCATATACGCCATATACGGCGGCCGCATAGGTCCGTCCGCACTAAGCTCAATGGACGACCCCTGATGAAAGGCTCCCGCCGCCATAATCACCTTATCCTGATACCCGG
>JAQXUJ010000206.1 GCA_029219925.1 Clostridiales bacterium
TGTGGAAGTGTCGTGACTTCGCATATCAGCAGATAGGCATATTTGCATTATTTCCGACCAGCCTAAATAGTGAGTGTGATATTCAAGCGTGGCAGGATGTGATACTATCTCAAATCCCGAACCTAAGGAACCGTCATGTTTTAAGTATATATCATCAAAGTCCTTTAACTCTACTGCGGCATCGTATGGACTGCCCCTGTCAACCTCAAGCTCAACACCTATGTATAGATTGTCTGTGCTGTCACCTAAAAATATCGGTGTGGGTTTGTATGAATACTCATTTACAATTTCGTCAAGGTTATCACATACATCATCGTAACAGCTGTTGCAGTAATAGTCACCGTCATGGTATTCAGCATCATCTTGATGAATAATTTCATTGCAACCGGCACAGATATAGTAGTAATCGGAGCAACTGTCACAGATAACATATTCGCTGTCCTCTGCCCATAGGTGGTTATTTGAGAAATATTCCTCACAGTGAGTGCACTGAAAATACCCATCTTCTATACAGCTTTCACATACATACCTTTCATCATTGCGACCGGGATTTACCAAAACAGCTTCCGAAGCAGGTACAACTTCTCCGCAGTCGGAACATACAAAAAATAGCTCACAAAAGCAGTCCTCACAGTACAGCAAACCGTCAACCTCATACATTTCCTCACGTTCAAATTTTCCTTCACAGTTTTCGCATAATACATTTTCTTTCATTTCAATTCTTCCTTTCAAGTTTATTTCATAAAAAAAGCACCGACAATCAGTGCATGTGTGCAGATATGTTTCGCTCAGTATCCTCGCCTCCATCAAGGATACATAAATTTGAGTTTACATATTTGCACAAGTTTTCTTTTTGGTATATATACCAACCGGGGTGGGGTAGGTCTTGGAAAAAAATTAAACTTTTTTAATATTATTGGTATAATATATATAAGATAAAATATCCGAAGGAGATGTATAATTTGCTACATATTACAAAAGACAAAATAAATAAATTTAAGACATTTTTGATTGGAGAAGAAAGAAGTAAACATACCATAGATAAATATATGCGTGATATTCGTTCTTTTATAGAATGGCTTGGAGGTAGAAGTGTAGATAAGAACACAGTACTAAATTATAAAAGAGAACTTTGCAAAAAATATGCACCTAAAAGTGTAAATTCCATATTATCATCAATAAATGCGTTGTTCACATTTTTAAACTGGCATGAGCTAAAGGTTAAAACTATGAAAATTCAGCAGCAAATATTTGCAGATAATGAAAAGGAGCTGACAAAGGCTGAATATGACAGACTCTTGACAGCAGCTAAAAATAAGCAAAATGAACGGCTGTACTATTTAATGCAGACAATAGGAAGTACGGGAATAAGAGTTTCAGAATTAGAATATGTAACTTGTGAAGCCGTGGCGTTGGGACAGGTCAGAATAAACTGTAAGGGAAAGATAAGAGTGATTTTTCTGCCTAAGCAGCTATGTAAAATGCTGAAGATATATATTAAACAACAAAAAATAACAGGCGGATCGGTCTTTGTTTCAAAAAACGGCAAACCGCTTGACAGGTCTAATATATGGAAGATGATGAAAGCGTTGTGTAAAATGACATTAAATCAACACACAATTAACTGTTATTTTTTGCCTTTAATATCATATTCGATATTTCTCGGACGCAAGACGACCGATAAATGCAACAAAATATCATGCCGACGCTCAAGAAAGCAATTCCATAACGGGCGCGGTGTACAGATAGATATGTGCAAAGTAACGTATTTTGTTACTTCCTTTTTTGACTTCTAAAATGTATAATATAAATATAAGCGTATTTTATACATGCTTTATAAAGTGACGGAGAGGAGATATATGGAATAATGAAAAAAAAACTAAGCTTAGTGATTGCGGTGTCGGTTGTTTCGGGGATACTTGCACAAGTGTCGGTTTCGGCGGCAGCACCGATTGAAACAAGGACTATAACAGAAAATTTTTCGTATAGCCAAGGGACGGGAAGCACTGTCGGGACGACATCGTATTATGGTAGCGAAAATAAATTTGTCTGGCAAAAGGGAGACGGACTGGACAGCAATGTTGTAACCGCAGCATACGGCGACGGGTACCGCTGGGTAACGTCAAAATATGCACCGGGCACTTATTGGAATGATAACAGCGCGTCCTGCTGGATTGATGAAAAAGGTCTGAACATTGCGGAAGAAGCATACTCCGCAGATGTGAATTTTATACCTGATACAGATAAGAAATTTACCCATATAAGTTTTACGTCAGCTTTACAGAGTTCGGGAGCGTCGGTGGCGCTTTTCAAGACAGAGTGCAGAATGTTCCATGGAACATGTTTGGAATTCGGTATTGGACAATGGAATAACGGACGTACTGCTATGGATGGTACCGGAAACCGCACAATAGGAGCGGTAGGGACACCATATCTGAAAGTATCAAAAAATCAAGATTGGGATAGTGTTGAAATAACTGCAGAGCCGGAAGTCTGCTGGGGAATAGGCAATACGTCATATATGAATTCTGCTGGCGATTATAAGGTTGACTGGGATTTTGTCATTGATTATGAAGCTAAAACAGTTAAGTATACCGCAACAAGACGTGCGTGCGGCGATATGCCGTCACTTACGTGGAGCGGAACATATAACGATACCCAAAACGAAATTATAACGGGCGCCTATGGATTCCCGATTGCCTTCCGAAGCAGAGGGCATAAGTCTGCGGCGGCATCATTTACAAATTTGGTTATGGATTATGATGAGGAAGCTTGGCCGTTTGCAGATTCTTTCACGGGCGTAGGCTATAATACATACGCAACGTCTGCTGACCCGGTTGTTAGTTCCAACAGCGAAATCAAAACGGTTGCGGAATATAATAACGGCTATAAATGGATAACTTCAAAGAAACTTTGCGGTGTTGACTGGGAAAGCGACAAACTCGGCAATGCATATGTCGATACAACCGGTGCGATGACGGTAAATACGATGTGGGGATACGGGACCGGCATATATCTTGACACTGGCAAAACAGCAGTGAAAAAGCTTAAAACCGTGAAGTTTCAAGCAAGCGGAGATTTGGTCGCGGTAAGACTGGCAGTTTCTGAGGACGAGGGCAGCTGCTTTGAGTTTGGAAAAGCATCGCGTTCAAGTCAAAGATTTTTCCGCGGAAATGAAAAAAGCGACGGCACAGCATATGTGTCTGCCATACGAGAAAAAGCGGGAGAGCGACAGTGGTATAAGTCGGACTTTGCGGGTTATGCCGACGATTACTTCCCGGATGACGCACCGTGGCAAAGCGACAGCATTGTTGACTGG
>JAQXUJ010000207.1 GCA_029219925.1 Clostridiales bacterium
TTTGGGCAGGGGAAATAGTGGTTAGGAAAAAGAGTAAAAAGTCGGGACTGCACCTTGTTGTGGCAATACCTCACCCGGGATTTGAAAAGCGATGGTGTAAGGCAGACCGGATTTTATATCATTATGTGCTTGACAATGCAGATACCGTAAGAATGATAAATGCGGAATATTCAAGAGCCTGTTACCAAAGGCGGAATGAATGGATGTGCGACAGAGCCTCGCGGCTTATCTCGGCATATGCCGGCATACCCGGCGGCACGCGAAATACAGTAAACTATGCAAAAAGCAATGGCTTGGACATTATAAACATATTCAGTTCTCGATAAATGTGCAGTTTTACAAATATTTAATGCGTTTATTGCGAAGATTAAAAATGTATGATATAATACAAATAATGTAATTATTTGGGAGTAAGTTGCTTGCAAAGGAGACAATTTATGGGCAAAGGTATTACGTTGGGACAAGACTGAAACTTGCATGATTTGCAGGTTTTTGGTCTTGTCCTTTTTATTTTACAAAGGGGGAAATGTATATGAAAGATAAACAAAGAAAAGCGACTGCAATTCTTGCAGCAATAATGCTTGCACCAGCAGCAACATATGCGGATGTACCGGCAGTGAGCATCACCGAGGCACAGGAACGCATTAATTCCGGTGTTGATAATTCAAACCTACAGGTTGAGGTTACAACACAAATAGGTGATGAAAAAACTACGATATTCACCGGTAAATTAAAGGACTATGACAACGGTGCGTGGGTAAATATTGATTTTTCCGATATCGGCTTTGCAATAATTTTTGAGTGGGGCGATACATTGAGTGCACCAGTATACATTACCCCGCTGCGGACTGCGGAAAATCAGGCGGCTGCCCTTCCTGCACGAAGAAATTCAGCCGGCATAATAAATACGGCGGACGGCTTATCGCTTTCATCCCAAATAAAAATCAATGGTGTGAATGTTGGCGAAAATGGCTTAAGGATTATAGATAATGCACAAATGGACTGTCTTTTCGGGCTGGAAAACAGTACTGCAAATGACCGGACAATATCAGTCATTCTTGCAACATATACAAGTGACGGCAGATTATATGCCGTAAAAAGAGTACAGTTGCCGGCACCGGCAGGTCAAAACGGCAATGCACAGCTTATATACCGTTTTGATACGGAGAACGAATACAGTGCAAGACTGATGTTTTGGGACTCTTTAGCCGGAATGTTCCCGATAAAAACGGCTGTTAATTTTGACGGCGAAAGCGGTATCAACGCATACTATTATGACACTGATAACCACTTGATACAAGTGGACAAAGCAAACGGAAAATCCGTGTTCTACGCCTATGACAATATGGGAAATTTGCTTAGCAAAACAGTCGGAGGTGCGCAATGAAAAAGAAAGTTATATCAATAATATTGACAGCCTCAATGATTTGTGCACCGCTTACGGCTTTTGCCGAAAGACCGGATATTGAACTTGACAACGAATACAATAATGAAGTTGCATATGATATTGAAAGTTCAGATGTTCCGTCGATAGAAACCCCATCAGAGATGCCATTCTTGCCTGCAATGCAGAAAGCTGCGGCAGGTCTTGACAGCATATCACCTTACACCGGCAAGCTGCCCGAAATCCCGGTAGATGACAGCCCGATTGAAATATCCGGCGGTATAAATTCGGCAGGGACGGCACTTTTCAGCAATAGTGCAACCGGCACGGACACAGAGCATCGTCTTGGCGTTATTAACGGCAGAGACTCCTTTGCACTGCAAAACCAAACCGGAAGATATGGCTTTGTCGGCGACAATATCGGCACGGAATATATAGATCCGATGACCGGTAATTTAATTGTTACCGAAACCGATTTGGTACTGCCGGGCGTTGACGGATTGGATTTGCGGCTTGAAAGATATTACAGTCTTGCAGAGGCTGAACTGTATACAAAAACCTCCGGTGTCAAAATGAATGGAATAAACTTTTCAATGCCGCAGGGTACGTATGTTGTAACGGAGTCGGTGTATAACAAGGAGACCGGCGAAACGAGTACATATCAATATCCGTGTGCAACCGAGAGCGAGGCAAAACTACGAAAAGAAGAAATTGAAAGCCGTGACACGGACGGCGGTAACTTCATATACAGTGCGTCATATTCAAAGTGCAGCGAGGGCGACGAGGTGTATGTTCCGTATTACTACACCTCCGAAATCACCGCAACAAGTTATCAGCGCGAAAGATATAACCTGGGTGCCGGCTGGTCATGGAGTTTTCCGTCGGTGCAGATTATAAAGGATAATTATGATGATACTTCTGAAATCCCTAAGGGACTCTACTACCATGACGGCAAGGGCGGCGTTATGGAGGTGGAATATAACGGCGGCGACTATTCCTTTGCAAATTATGTAGGCGGCGATATTACCTTTGAGGACTATTTTGATTATGACGGGAGCATATGCACATCGGGACGTATTGACTATATCGTAAGCGACGCCGACGGCAGAAAATACTATTTCGGCTCCCGTGGTGAGCTTTTAACTATCTGCGACAGATTTGGAAATAAAATCACATTCAACTATACCGCAAAGAATTTTTACGGATCGAGAAATTGTCCTATTATATCATCGATAACCGACAGCGTGGGGCGCAGGGTTCGGTTTTCGTACAATGAGGGCGGGGACTATGAGGAAATCACCCTTACGGTTACATCACCGCTTGAGCAGGGCGAGGAAATAGCGCTTTCCTACGAAAAGAAAATGGTTGAGGTAAACCGCGGCGGCGAAACGCTGTCAACCGAGCCGGTGTTGACGTCATTTACCAATGCAATAGGCGAGGTGACGAGCTATTATCCGGCAATAATTGACGGCTCGCGGAAATATGCAAATTCCGTAAAGTTCACTTTTGCCGATAAATCGCTTAATTCGGGATTTGTGGCAAACACAAGCGGCAACTGCAACAACCTTGTCTATCTTCTTGGGAATATTATAAGACCGCGGTCGGATACGTATTATGAATATGAGCTGACCGAGAGAAATCTCGGACACAGCGGGATATCCGAGGCATACCGGACAACCGAACGCGGAGATTATGAGCTGACAATTTCAAGCAATAATGCCCTAAGCGAATCATATTCTAAAAACCGCGTCAGATACAAATACACCGGCGACTACACCGCGTATCCCAGGAACTGCTCCGCGTCGGCTGTGCAAGACGGAAAGAGCGTCTGCACAACGCGTGAAATTCACGAAAAGTCAAGCATACGGCGTGATTTTTACAAGCATGACGGAGCGGTTCTGCTTAAATACACCTATGCGGCATATGATAACCCTGTCGGCAATGCACTCAATATTAATTATGAAGTGACCGACTATCTGCAAAAGCGTCCGGTGCGTACAAAAATAACCTATTCAAACGGAAGTCATTCATATGAATCCTATGTGCAAAATAGCTTTGAAACAAGGCAGAATAAAGCATACGGACGCACAACGCTTGAAACGCAGGAAGTAGACTATGACTCCGTAATCGGTTCGGCACGAGAAAAATACGGGACCTCTTACACCTATGACGCACAAACCGGATTTATGACGAGTAAGGCGTGGTATCGTGACTTAAATACAAGGTGCGTTGAGCGATATAAATATAATGACCAAAAACGTCTCTCGCAAATTACTGCCGCTGACGGTACGCAGACGCGCTATGACTACGAATACACATCGGACGGACGGGTGTCGAAGAAAACAACAACAACCGTAAACGGTGCGGACAGCTTGGTTGTGGAGGAAATCTATACCGCCGCGACAGGCTATGCATACCCCTCGACGGTAAAGAGAACCGTGGGCGGAAAAATGTCGCAGACCGCGTACACCTATAATATGCTTTTGGGTACGGTCAGCTCGCAGACCGATAATGACGGAAACTCAACATATTTTGAGTATGATAAACTCGGACGAGAGACGAGAATAGTCTACCCGAAATATGCGGCGTACAGCGATTTCAACGAAAAAGATGTGGATATTCTTCCGGTAGAGAATATCCGATATGTCACGGTCAGCCGCAGCGATTATGCCGGTATAACCGATGAAAAGCTTATCGCACAAGCGATTAAATCAACGCTCAGATACTATGATGTATCGCAGATTGATACAGAAAAACCTACAGATACGGAGCTTGCCGTATGCAGCCTGTATTATATCGGCGATGAGGTCAATTATTATATGGGCACAGGTGAGCTGATTGAGAAAAATGTCATCGATAATGTCGGAGGCGTGTCGGAATATCTCACAACAAGCTATATTTATGACACCAAAAACAATATTAAGACCACAATTGACCCGGACGGAAACCAAACTAAGGAATACTATGATGACTTGGACAGATGTGTAAAAATTGTGGATATATTTGACAATCAGCATATTACAGAGTACAATAGAGATAGTATTGATGCAGGCTTTTGTGCGATGTCATATTTTATGGCAAGCGGCGAAACTCAAAAGCAGAACATATCCGAACAAAAGTATGACCGTATGCAGCGAGTGGTGAGCGAAAAAGCATATGACAGTTACCCGGATAGCTTTGCAGAGGTACAGTATACATATGATATTGCCGGCAATGTGACGGGTATCACCGACGCAAAGGGTTACACAATACAAAATTCTTACGATAAGCTCAATCGCTGCATTGCATCAGAAAATGCAAACGGCGAGACCGTACAAAACAGCTATGATATTTTCGGGAATATCAAAAAGCAGGTGATAACCGCACAAAACGGTGAGGAACATATCCTGTATCAGAGAGAATATGACGGCGAGGGCAGACTGATTTCGGACACGGATAACAGTGTGAACAGCAATACGTATACGTATAATGCACTTGGTCAGCTTGAGCAGATGCAGGACAAAAACGGCAGACTGCATAATTCTGAGTATAACGCGGCAGGTGTCTGCGACAGAAACTACATTGTAGACACGGACTCCGAACTGTCGGACGAACAGTATCAATATCTGACGCCGTTCGGTGCGTCGATGACAATTAAGATAAACGCAAGCTATAACCCCGAAACGCAGAAATATTCAGGAAGCTTTTCCGAGGTCAGAGATACATCATATTCACCGACGGGCAAGATGCTGACAGACAAATCAAAATACTATTATGCAACAGGCACCGAAAACGTATTTTTTCAGCCGCAAACCGGCTATACTTATGATAGTATGGGCAATGTGACGTCTGCAACATATTCGTGCGTTGATGATGTCAACCAAAGAAAATATACACTCGGTGCATATTGGGAATATGATAAAAACCGAATTTCACGCGTACAGGTGACAGATGGTGCAAAGGATAGCTCAGACAACGCAAATGCAAGCTATGAATTTTATGCCGACGGCAAACTGAAGTCGGTCACCTATCCGCCGCTTTCAGACGGAAGTGTTTTAAAGTCGGTGTATACCTATGACGGACTTTCGCGGCTTAAAACGCTGACAAATACCAAGGGCTCGGCGGTGCTTTCGGAATATAGCTATGAATATGACAAGAATAACAATATTGTCTCGGTTGACGAAACGGTTGACGGCGTGCAGAAAAATACGGCGTTCACATATGATAAGCTGAACCGTATCGCAAGCGTTGCCGGGGATAAGGGTGCGGATTCATACTATGAATATGATTTTCGTGGGAACAGAAAGGCGAACTTTGAGCAGATAGATTTTCTTGCGGAGAAATCTGCGGCGTATCAGTATGATATTTATGATGATATGACGCGTGCGACAGTTGACGGCGATGTGACTAAGGCAGCATACGGAATAAACGGCAGCCGGTTTGTAAAACGCGAAAATTCCGATATGCCGACGTATTTCATCTATGATAAAGACGCACGGCTTGTTGCAGAAGCGGCACTTATGTATGTCACGATAGATTCCGAGCGGAAAGTTGCCGTACACCCTATACGTCAGTATATCTGGGGGCCGGACAGAGTGCTTGCCCAGATTGATTTTCTGACCGGTGAGAGCTACTATTACCTGTACAACGGGCACGGCGATGTAATTCAAATCGTTGATACGGACGGAAATATAGTAAACAGGTACGATTATGACGTTTGGGGTAATTTTGTAACCAAAGAAGAAACGGTGCATAATCCGTTTACATATTTCGGACAGACGTATGATGAGAATACGGGACTTTACTATCTTCGTGCACGCTATTATGACCCGACAACCGGCAGATTCACCCAGCAAGACCCGTCGGAGGACGGGTATAACTGGTATGTTTACGGGAATAACAATCCGGTTATGTATGTGGATGAAAATGGGTTACGTTCGCAAAAAGAAGCAGATAGGATTATTAGGAATAATACAGCATATATAATTTCTGCAGCACAAGAATTTGGTGTTAATCCGAGTATCTTAGCGGCAACAATTTATGCAGAGCAAAGACTAAATGTAGACTGGAAGGATGATGTGACGGATACAATTGGTGGATTTTATGGAATAAATACTTCTATCGGTGTAGCGCAGGTAAGGATGTCTACAGCAAAAAATCTCGAAAATTTGGGCTATATGCCAAAAATATTAGCAAAAGATGGCGGTTGGAATATTCCGGGAATTGGTTTTGTGCATGGAACAGAAACAATGGCGAGGGCAAAAGCATTGGAAAATCCCGCCATCAGCATTATGTATGCAGCAGCTGATTTGGCATATATTCAAGACATTTGGAGAGAAGCATACCCTGAAATTGATGGTAGAACAGCAATTATGGCTACACTATATAACATAGGTGAATATGGTGCTAATGGACCTCATTCCAAACCACAAAGTACATATTTTGGCGATTTTGCAAAAGAAAATTATTATTATATGCAAAAACTTTTGGGATTAAATTAGTTAAAAAGTGAGATGATGAAATGAAAGTGATAATAAAAATTTTGGGTTTTATAGTGCTGTGCTTTCTGCTTGTCTGGGGTGTTTCGCTCGGAAAGTGTGAAATTCTTACTGCAATCCACGGTGATGAGTTTTCGGAACTCTACAAATCAAACACTATGCTGGGAGAACAGGAATACTTGAAAGTTCTGGAGTATTCCGATAGCAGTGCAAGGGTTTACTATGTTGGCAAGGACAACTCTATGGCAAATATAATATGCTTTGTAAAACGCGAGGGACAATGGGAATATGACAAGTGGGAACGCTGCGTCTGGTCAAAAACAGGGAGCGCCTCTGAAGTGGCTTGGCCTTATTGGTGGCATTTTATATATGGCGGTTTTTGAGGACTGACGGTGTGACGGGAAAGAGATGGAGTTTTTTCGTCTCTTTCATTACACTTCAAAAGCACAGAAACAAAAAATAAAAACCGAGCAAAAGGCACGAAAAACACGACACAGTTCGCAAAAGAAATGAGGTGAACACAAAATATGAATATAGTTGATTTGTTCAAAAAGCTCAATAGTGTTGATGCTTTAGACAGGTGTGATGCAATTGAAGAACTGTCAGAAAATATATCTGCAGCAGGTGTAGCTGATGAAATACAGAAACATTTTGATGACAATGATTTTTTGGTACGTAGTGAAGCGTATGATGCATTTTATGGGTATGCAGATACAAAAACATTAGAGAAATTATGTTATAGAATAAAAAAAGAAAAGAGTAAGTGTGCCAGAATGCATTTGTGTTCAACGATTTGCAGTATTATAAAAAAAATCGGGTGTTCAAAGCAGTTATATAATGTAATAAAACAAAGCTATATAAAAGAAAAATCGACCAATGTGCTCCTTTCCTATTGGTGCATATTTTATTTGGTTGATCAGGACAAAAGCTATATTCAAAAGATATTGTCATATCTTAGTGATGAAGACTATCATATAAGATGCAATGTCATAAATTTGCTTGCTGATATTGAAGATAATTATGTAAAACAATGCGAAGGAGAAACGTTTAGTCTACTCCTCGATAGAGAGGACAGCGAAGCGGTGAGAACGTTGCTGAAAGATGCACTCAAAAATGTGTAAATGCACAGAAATATGTTGATATGATGAATACCGTCGACTATTTAAAAAATTGGGACTAAAGATTAATACTTCACAATCAATAATGATGACAAAGGAAGAAATAATAAATTGGTGTGACAGATTTAGTGTGGCAGGATTTATGGGGCTGTCTGAGTTTTATTTGATAATTCCGGAGCAAAAAATAATAATTGAGGCACATCATCATATGAACTATGTTATTTATGCGAAAGATAAAGAAAAAGTTCTTTCGCAAATTGCTGTCCATGGCTATGACAGGAATATCAAATTAAGAGAGGAATGAAGTGTGGACTTGATGCCGGTATATTGACACTGAAAAGAGGATAATACATGGATATATTTATTAAAAC
>JAQXUJ010000208.1 GCA_029219925.1 Clostridiales bacterium
ACTTTGAAATAACAGAAAAAAATATTTAGCGGAAGGCATGCCGCAGACGGGAGTGATTAGTATGAAGGAAAGATTGACCAAAATTATTCATGAATGTGATTTCTGCGTTGTGGGCGGCGGATTAGCCGGAATGTGTGCTGCGATTGCAGCAGCGCGGCGTGGAGTGCATGTTGTAATTATGCAGGACAGACCATTGTTCGGCGGAAATGCGTCAAGCGAAATACGTATGTGGGTCTGCGGTGCTAACGGAGATAATAAGCGGGAAACGGGCATAATTGAGGAAATTAACCTTGAAAACCTGTATCGCAATCCGAGCCGCGGATATCCTGTGTGGGACAGCATATTGTTTGAATTTGTGAAAAGGGAAAAAAATATTGATGTTCTGCTCAACTGTTCCTGTAATGACTGTGAAATGGAAGGCGGCACGATAAAGTCTATAACAGGATGGCAGACCACAACCCAAAAATTTCATGAGGTACGGGCAAAATTATTTGCTGACTGTTCCGGAGACAGCATTTTGGCTCCTCTTACCGGCGCACTCTGCCGAACGGGAAGAGAAGCTCGCAGTGAATACGAAGAAAGTATTGCTCCGGAGGTTGCCGACAAAAAGACGATGGGGATGTCCTGCCTTATTCAAGCGAGAAAATCAAATGTTAAAAGTACATATATACCGCCTGTTTGGGCATACAAATTCACAAAAGATGATCTCCCTTACCGTTTGCCGGAAATGGAAAATCCCAGTGAAAATTTCTGGAGCATGGAGTTGGGAGGAGTAAACGACAGTATATCCGATACGGAAGAACTGCGTGATGAACTTTTGAAGGTTGCCTACGGAATGTGGGATTTTGTTAAGAACAGCGGGGAATATGACGCAGATAATTGGGAACTGACCTTTGTGGGATTTTTGCCCGGAAAGCGTGAATCAAGAAGATACATCGGTGACTATGTATTGACCCAGAACGCTGTTCGAAGCGGTGAAATTTACACGGATACTTGTGCTTACGGAGGCTGGACAATGGATGACCATGTTCCCGAAGGTATATGGTCAAAGGAACCGCCGACAACACATCATGACGCTCCTTCGCCGTATTGTATACCGTACAGATGTCTTTATTCAAAAAATATTGATAATCTGTTCTTTGCCGGGAGAAATATCAGCGTGACACACAGCGCATTAAGCTCAACGAGAGTTATGGCTACCTGCGCGCTGCTTGGTCAGGCAGTAGGAACTGCGGCGTCTGTTTGTAAAAAGTATGGTATTTCACCGCGCGGTGTCTATGAAATGCATATCGATGAATTAAAATATGATCTTATGTATGACGGCTGTTGGCTGCCGGGAAATACTCTTGAGCCTTCGGAGATTATGAAAGCGTCTGAAATCACTTCAACCGAGGGGGAGACGGATGTGCTTTTAAACGGTCATGAAAGACCTGTTGACGGCGATATGAACTGCTGGCAGGGAAAACCGGGGAGCAGTATTGAGGTGAGATTTGACAGCAATAGGTATGCGGACACAGTGCGCATTGTATTCGATTCTGACTTGAACCGAGAAACCATAGGTGCGGAAGGCTTCCTGCCGGAAAAATCATGTATATGCAATATGCCGCTTTATCTTGCTCCGGTGCATACTCCCGAAACCCTTGTCAAGGATTTAAAGCTCGAAATTCTTATTGACGGAAAATGGGAGGAAATTGATGGGGTTAAGAATAATCATCAGAGAATTGCGGTGATTAGAATAAAAAGGAATTGCGGAGGTATTCGTATTACGCCGCTTAGCACTCACGGCAGCGAAAAAGTAAATATATTTTCTGTGAATATATACTGAAAGAAACAGAAAAATTTCCCGGCGGAACCTCGGATTACCGAGGTTTGCCGGGATTTAATATGCTCGCATTATTTTCAGTTGTTTTCCGTGGAACTGTCCCCGTCCTTTTCTTCGTCCTTTTTTTCAATATTCATGCCGATTATTGTACCCAGCAATATTCCGAGACATATTCCGGTCGAAATCCGACAAATGTGTACGCATGAAAGTGCAATGCCAAGGCACAGACCGATAGTCATACCCTCAGAGGCATAAGTTTTAATGTGCTTTCTTCGCCTTTTGTCATAAAATACGTTTTTGTGAATAATCACATATGTTATTGTACCTGCCGATATTAACAGCAGAGGGAGAGTCAGAGTCAGAAATCCATGCATAATCCCGTTATCCTTCCTTCTGCGGAAGCTTTGGCGTAACGTAGACGGTGTTATAGTTATCGTAGATAACCATACCGGGTTTTGCGCCGTTTGGCTTCCTGACATTTTTAATTTGTGTATAATCAACAGGAACCTGAGATGATTCCCGTGCCTTTGAATAATATGCTGCAAGCTCCGCCGCCTCACGCATAGTACGTTCCGGAACATTTTTGTCAATACCCAGCTTTATTACTGTATGGGAACCGTGAATTTTCTTGGTATGAAACCATATATCACCGGAATTTGCCAGACGAAGGGTCAGGTAATCATTCTGGGTATTATTTTTTCCCACATAAATATCAAATCCGTCAGAAGACACAAAATGCATTGGTTTTGGCTGAGCACTTTTATTTTTGTTATTCTTTTTTTGTTTTTTAATATATCCCTGTTCAGCAAGTTCTGCACGTATTGCGTTTAAATCCGCTTCGCTGACTGAGTTTTCTGCAAGGGCAAGGGTACTTTCCAGATATTCAATGTCTTCGGTGGTGGATTTAATCTGTTTTGCCACCTCAACCTCGGCATTTTTAAGTTTGGAATAAATTTTATAATATCGCTGTGCATTTTCCGCCGGCGTCATACGGGGTGAAAGCTCAATTTCTGTCATAGGCGCGCCGTCTTCATAGTAATTTTCGGCAGTCAGTGAGGTTTGACCGGGAGCAATCCGGTACAGATTGGCGGTTACAATATCACCGTAAATCTTGTATTTTTCCTTGTTTTCGGCATCACGCATTGTTTTTTTCTGGATTTCAAGTTTTTTTGCACACCGATCAATGTTATTGTGCAAAAGATGCACCAAATCCGCCGATTTCTGTTTCATACGTTCCCGAAAATCACGGCTTGAATAAAATTCGCAGACTACGTCGCTCATAGAATTGTAGTATTTAACCGCATATGATGAACCGTATTGATTTATAGCGGTTGCCGAAAAGTCAATGGGTTTGCCGTTTCCGTCATAGATGATACATGGATTGTATGTGATATTCGACGCAAAATCAATAACCGCCTGCCGCAGTGCGTCCTTTTGTGCATCTGAAAACTCGCCGCACACAAATGATGTACTGCCTGTGGCTGTAAAAACAAGTTCTCGTGCGGTTATCGGACTTATTCCGGAAACCGAAGCCATTATTACCTTTTCCGGTTTTTCGGCATCATGTGAAAAGTCAAGGGAAATATCGGAAATCTTGTCCGACAGAATCGGCGTTTTGTCCTGAACCGGAGGACGAGAGTATGTGCCGCCGGGTAAAATCTGACGTACCGAGCTGACTGTGAAATCAATATGTTTTGCCGAATCAATTATACGATAATTGTCATCGCAGAGAATGATATTCGAGTTTCTGCCCATAATTTCCGTAATCAGATGTTTTACCGTCAAATCGCCCAGCTCATCATAGGATTCAATGTCTATTTCAATAATTCGTTCCATTGAGGGCTGAGAAATTTTAACTATTCTTCCGCTCGATATATGTTTACGAAGGAGCATACAGAACATGGGAGGGTTTTTTGGGTTTTCCTTGGATGTATCGGTGAAGTGTACGCGGGCATTATTTGCACTTGCACTAAGTACAAGCTTGAACGCACCGGACATGGTGCGAACCGAAATGAGAAGTTCGTCCTTTTCCGGCTGATGCACTTTGTCTATTCTGCCGTTTAACAGTGCGGCATTTAATTCTTCAACCGTTTTTTTTATGCAAATTGTATCAAAAGCCATATTTTTTTACCTCCGCAACAATAGTATAACATAAAACTAATAAAAAATCAAAAAAATTATAAGAAATTTTCAAAAAAGTATGTTATTTTTTGAAAATTTGTGGTATAATAATTTGAATAATGATAAAGTGGGTGAATTTTGTGTTAAAAAGTATGACAGGCTATGGCAGAAATGAAGCCATTGAAGGCGGGAAAAAGATTTTATGCGAAATAAAATCGGTAAATCACCGCTATTCCGATTATACTGTAAAAGTACCTAAATGTTACGGCTTTTTAGAGGATAGGGTCAGAAAGTTTGTTTCGGAGCATATATCCCGCGGTAAGGTGGATATTTACATTGGCATGGAAAGCTATGAGCAGTCGGACAAGGATATTTTTGTCAATACTGAGCTTGCTCGAAGCTATCTTCAAGCCCTTAAAGACCTTCGTGACGAGTTAAACTTAAAGGATGATATATCGGTAATGAATGTCGCGCGTTACCCGGATATATTTGTTGCGGTGCAAAAAGAGGAGGACGAAGAGCAAATCTGGCAGAGTGTCCGCAAGGTTTTAGAGCCTGCCGTTAACGCCTTCACCTCCATGCGTGAGCGCGAAGGCGAAAGAATACGCACGGATCTTGAACAGCGTGTGGCATATATGAAAACTCTTGTAGATAGAATAAATGAGCGTTCGCCGGAGACAGTCAGGGAATACAGGGAGCGTCTTTACGAAAAGCTGAAGGAAATACTGGACGGCAAAGACATTGATGAAACCAGAATTTTAACCGAAGCGGCAATTTTTGCCGATAAGGTAGCGGTAAATGAAGAACTTGTACGTCTTGCCAGCCATTTTGAAGAGTTTTATGCGATAACCGCATCCGATGAACCGGCAGGCAGACGGCTTGACTTCCTTATTCAGGAAATCAACAGGGAAATAAATACAACCGGTTCAAAGGCAAATGATATTGCTATAGCTAAGCTTGTTGTTGAGCTTAAGGCAGAAACCGAAAAGCTGAGAGAGCAGGTTCAGAATATTGAATAATCACAGTCATAATCTTTTGGAAAGGAGAGTATTGATGATTTTTATCAATACACCGCAGTATGAAGTTAATTAACATCGGCTTTGGGAATATGGTTCTTTCCGACCGCATTGTATGCGTTATCAGCCCCGAATCGGCACCTATTAAGCGAGTCATCCGTGAGGCGGACGAAAGGGGAAAGCTTGTTAACGCTACCTACGGCAGACGTACAAGAGCTGTTCTTGTTACCGATTCCGACCATATTATTTTATCGGCTTTGCAGCCGGAAACAATTTCAAACAGAATAAGCCAGGAGGGGGAAGCACAGGATGAGTAGAGGTTCACTGTTCATAGTGTCCGGACCGTCGGGAACAGGGAAAGGAACCGTGTGTTCGGAGCTTATTAAGTGCGAAAATATTTTTCTGTCAATTTCCGCAACAACACGCAACATGCGAGTGGGCGAAAAGGAAGGCGTTACATATTTCTACACCACGGAAGAAAAATTTAAAAAAATGATTTCAGACGGGCAGATGTTGGAATACGCCTCCTATAACGGCAACTACTACGGCACACCGAAAAAAGCCGTTGAAGATATGCTGGAGGCGGGTAAAAACGTTATTCTGGAAATTGAGGTTCAGGGAGCTCTGAAGGTTAAGGAAAAAATGCCCGAAGCAATACTTATTTTTGTGGTTCCGCCCTCCATTGCGGAACTGAAAAAAAGATTGATTTACCGGGGACGCGAGGACAGAGATGAAATTAAGCGCAGAATCGGCGAGGCGAGCAGAGAATTTTCACAGCTGCCGAAATATAATTATGTTGTTGTGAATGATGAGCTGCAGCGCTGCGTTAATGAAGTGCTTGATATAATAAACGCAACAAATGAAAAGCAGCGTATAATTGAAAGATTATTAAATGAATTAAAGGAGAGTGTTAATTATGATGATTAAACCGGGAATAAGTACCCTTGAAAAGTGTGTAGAGGACGGCTGCCGTTACGTTTTGGTAACGATGGCGGCAAAAAGGGCAAGAATGATAGGTGAAGGCAGCGAATGTCTTGTTCCGTGCGATTCGGATAATCCCGTTTCGGAGGCAATAATGGAGATTTCTACCGGTAAGGTAGGTCATAAGCCGTTAAAGCTTGATGAAAATAAGTAATTCGGAGGTAGTATACACTTGATTGCAGAGGTAATTGTAAACCATAAATCAAAAAGCGTTGACAAGGCTTTTGACTATACAATTCCTGAAGAACTTGCCGGGAAAATCGGCGTAGGCTCCTGCGTAATAGTGCCATTTGGCGCAGGCAATAAGCCGAATGAGGCATATGTTATTGCAGTCAAGGATACCTCAAAGACAAAAAAACTGAAATCGATTACAAGACTCTCAAAGGATATCAGGGTTTTTGACGATAAGCAGTTAGAACTGATATGTTGGATGAGGGAAAAGTATCTCATAACATATCTTGACGCGATTCATGCGGTTGCACCTGCCGGAACGGGCGTCAATCAGGAGGAATATATTATTCTTGCCGATAAAGAGAGCGCCTCCAAAAATCAGGCGGAAATCATCAGGGTTTTGGAAGAAAACGGCGGTGAAATGGAAGTAAACCGCTTAATGAATTATTTTGAGAATAACATCAGAATCCAGCTTAACGCCATGAATAAAAACGGAGCGGTTAAAACGGAATACCGTGATAACCGAGGGGTTAAGGACCGTGTTATAAGCGTTGCGAAGGTTTCTGTGCAGCAAAGCGATATTCCACATATTATTTTGCAGCTGGAACGCTCAAAGGCACTTGTTCAAGCCAAAATGCTTGATATTTTGTCAAGCTGCGAATATCTTTCGCTGTCCGATTTGGTTCATTTTTCCGAGGGCAATTACAATGCGCTCCGTTCTCTTGAAAAAAAGGGTTATATAGAAACCTTTGAAATTACCGTGTTAAGGGAACTTCCGGAGGAAAATATAAAGAAAGACGCTCCAAAAGAGCTGACCGATGAGCAAAAGAAGGTTTTAAGGCCTTTGCAGGAGACTGTCGGCAAGACCGAATTTAAACCCTATCTCTTGCACGGCGTTACCGGGAGCGGTAAAACAGAAGTCTATATGAATGTGATTGAAAAAACCGTTGCCAAGGGCAGACAGGCGATTGTACTTGTGCCGGAAATTTCACTTACTCCGCAGATGGTATCCCGTTTTAAGGGCAGATTCGGAAGTAATGTGGCAATTATTCACAGCGGTTTGTCGCTGGGCGAAAAATATGACCAATGGAAGAAAATTAAAAGCGGCGCCGCAAATATTGTTGTGGGCGCAAGGTCGGCAATTTTTGCTCCGCTGTCCGATATAGGCGCGATTATTATTGATGAAGAACATGAGCAGACCTATAAATCTGAAATGACGCCTCGGTATCAGACTCATGAGGTGGCGGAATTTCGTGCAAGACAGTACGGCGCACTTTTGCTGCTGGCATCGGCAACACCGAAAATAGAAAGCTACTATAAGGCGAAAACAGGTGAGATAACTCTGCTTGAAATGAGTCACAGATTCAATAATAATCCGATGCCCAAGGTTATTGTGACCGACCTTCGTGATGAGCTGGAAAAGGGTAACAAATCGGTTTTGGGAGAGGCGTTAAAGACTGCAATAAAGCAAAACCTTAAAAGGAAGAAACAAACTATTCTCTTTTTGAACAGGCGAGGGTTTTCCACCTTTGTTTCCTGCCGAAAATGCGGGTTTGTGGCAGAATGTCCAAATTGCAGCATATCTTTAACCTATCATAAGTTTGACGATAGCCTCCGGTGTCACTATTGCGGTCATACAATAAAAAATTACACCGCTTGTCCTTCCTGCGGAAGCAAATATATCCGCTATTTCGGCGGAGGCACGCAGAAGGTGGAGGAGGAAATACATAATCTGTTTCCGGATGCTGCCACTATACGAATGGATATTGACACCACAGGCAGAAAACATTCCCATGAACAGATTTTAAAACGGTTTGAGCAGGAAAAAATTGATATTCTTATTGGTACGCAGATGGTAACAAAGGGATTGGATTTCCCTGATGTAACGTTGGTGGGTGTAATATCGGCCGATACAATTTTGAATATTGACGACTACAGGGCACAGGAACGGACTTTCTCTCTCTTGGAACAGGTTACCGGCAGAGCCGGCAGGGCGAAGGATGAGGGACTAAGCATAATTCAGACCTACAGCCCGGATAATAAGGCAATAACCTTTATGCAGCAGCATGATTACAAAGGCTTTTTCAATGAAGAAATTAAGGTCAGAAAGGCAATGTGGTATCCGCCGTTCTGCGAAATCGTCGGAGTTATATTTTCCGGGAATAATGAAAATATAACGGCAAACTGCTCAAAATTTTTCGCTAAACAGCTTGCCGGTCTGAGAGATCAGCGTCAGAGAGTGCAGATTTTGGGCCCAATACCGGCTTATGTTTCTAAAATTAAGAATAAATATATTTACCGCATGATTATTAAATGTGAAAACAGCGACAGACTTAATAACATACTTGTTTCTGCCAAGATGGAGTGCATGAAAAACAAAAGCTATGAAAATGTTGCGGTGGTAATAGATAAAAATCCAAATAATATGGGGTGATACAATTGGCATTAAGAGAAATAAGAAAAAAAGGCGATGAAATTCTAAACAAAAAGTGCAAAGAGGTCACGGTTTTTGATAAAAAACTTGCCATACTGCTTGACGATATGTATGAAACCATGCAAAAGCATGACGGCGTGGGTCTTGCCGCTCCGCAGGTGGGTATTTTAAAGCGCGCATTTGTTGTCGACATCGGCGAAGGAAGGATTGAAATTGTCAATCCTAAAATCGTTAAGGCGGAAGGCTCGCAAATCGGACAGGAGGGCTGTCTCAGTGTTCCTGATGTATGGGGCGACGTGGAAAGACCTAATTCGGTTACACTGGAAGGTTTTGACCGTGACGGCAATAAAATTGAAATTTCCGGAACAGAGCTTTTGGCAAGGGCTTTTTGCCACGAATATGACCACTTGAACGGAGAACTGTTTACCGATAAAATTATCGAGGAAAAATAATAAGAATTTTTTGCCCGAAACGGTACGTTTTCAGGGGTATTATTGCAGAATGACAGAATATTACAGCTTCTTATGAAATTGTGATTAATGCTGCCGTAAAACGGCGGAATGGAGTGTTAAATGAGAATTTTGTTTATGGGAACACCGGATATTGCCGCGGCTTGCCTTAAGGCGCTTTGCAATGCGGGCATGAATGTAGTCGGGGCGGTAAGCCAGCCGGACAGACCAAAGGGAAGAGGACACAGGCTTGTACCGACTGAGGTCAGAGCCGCTGCAGATGCGCTTAATATTCCGGTCTTTCAACCCGAAAAAATAAAAAACGGTGAACTTCAGCCTGTTTTGGACGAATTAAAACCGGATTTAATCGCAGTTGTTGCTTACGGGAAAATTCTTCCGAAATACATTATTGAATATCCGCCAAAGGGCTGTATTAACCTTCATGCGTCGCTTCTGCCGAAGCTACGTGGGGCGGCGCCGGTACAGTGGGCGGTAATTAACGGCGACAAGGAAACCGGCGTAACAACAATGCTTATGGACGAAGGACTCGATACCGGCGACATGCTTCTTTCTGAAAAGCTTGGAATAGGTGAATATGAAACCTCGGAGCAGCTGTTTGAGCGCATTACAAGCCTCGGTGCGAAGCTGCTTGTCAGAACAATAAACGAAATTGACAGTATAATACCTGTTCCGCAGGATCATGACAAGCAAACCTATGCGCCCATGCTTACAAAGGAAATGGCACATATAGACTGGTCAAAACCGACTGCGGAAATATCTAAGCTTATATGCGGTATGAACAGCTGGCCTATGGCATACAGTATATACATGGGCGAAAATGTAAAAATAGTTTCCGCCGTTAAGGGCGAAGGAGTCGCAGGTGAAAACGGCGAGATAATTGGATTTACAAAAGGAAAAGGTCTGCAGGTGAAAACCGGAGACGGCTCGTTATATATAACCTGCGCACAGTTTCCGAATTGTAAACGCATGGATATAGAAGAATATTTGAGGGGACACAGGATAGAATACGGTACAGTTTTAAATTGAGGTGAAAATTATGTTATTTTATGATCCGACTTATATACTTGTCTTATTCGGGTTTTTACTGGCATCTATAGCATCTTTGGGAGTGGACAGTGCATTTAAACGGTATTCCCGCGTGAAAAGCTACAGACATTATACCGCCGGTGACGCAGCAAGAAAAATTCTTGATGACAACGGTTTATATGATGTGAGAATTGAACGCACGGGCGGAAATCTTACAGACCATTACGATCCGTCGGCAAATGTTATCAGACTGTCCGACTCGACCATTAATTCCGATTCAGTAGCAGCAATCGGAGTTGCGGCGCATGAGGCGGGACATGCGGTTCAGCACGCCGTCGGCTATGCGCCGATTAAGATTAGAAATTCTATGGTTCCGGCAGTTAACATATGTTCAAGGATTTCAATGCCGCTGTTTATTCTCGGACTAATTCTTGGTCTTACAAATTTGGCAAATATCGGAATAATTTTGTTTTCCGGTGCGTTGATTTTCCAGCTTATTACGCTGCCTGTTGAATTTGACGCAAGCAGAAGAGCAATAAAAATTCTTGATTCAAGCGCAATGCTGGACGAAGAGGAACTAAAGGGCGCGAAAAAAGTGCTTTTTGCTGCGGCTATGACCTATGTTGCTGCGGTTTTGGCATCTGCTCTTCAACTGCTGAGACTTGTTTTAATAAGCAATTCAAGACGCAGAGATTGATCTGTTAAAGCTGATTTTGACATGAATCACAGCCGTCCATCAAATGAAATATTTTTATGCCGTACAGCGGCAGAATGGGGATGATTATGGTTAGCGCAAGAGAAAAAGCTCTTTTTGTACTTTATGATATTGAATATAATGGTGCGTATTCCAATATCGCTCTCAAAAAGGCTCTGTCACCGGAAATGTCTAAGCAGGACAGGGCTCTCGTAACCCAGCTGACATACGGAGTGGTAAGGTATAAGCTGACCCTTGATTACATCATTTCCGGATATTCTAAAGTAAAATTAAAGAAGCTGTCGAGGTATGTGCTGTTAATACTGCGCATGGGAGTGTATCAGCTTTATTATACCGACAAAATACCTGATTCGGCAGCGGTAAACGAGAGCGTCAAGCTTGCAAAACGGTATGCATATAAATCAGCAGGCTTTGTGAACGGTGTACTTCATTCGGTTATATCCGGAAGAGATACTCTTGAATTTCCGTCAGATAGAATTAAATACATGTCGGTTAAATATTCTTTTCCGGAAGAAATAGTGGAAATATTCTCAGAAAATGAGTTTTGCGGCGATTTATTGCAAAGTCTGAACCTTGAACCGAAAATGACACTTAGGCTTAATACTCTTAAAGGGTCTGAACTTAACATTGATGGAGTACAGCTTGAAAAATCGCCTCTTTATGAATATGCATATTATGCCCCCGGTTTCGACATAGCGGCATCGAAAGAGTACCGTGACGGAAAATTTATTGCTCAGGACGTGGCGGCAATGCTGGCGTCCGCAGCGCTTAATCCGGGTAAAAATGAACTGTGCATTGATGTCTGCGCCGCTCCAGGCGGTAAAACAACGCATTTGGCGGAACTGATGGAAAATCAGGGTAGGATCGTTGCCTTTGACATACATGAACATAAAACGGAATTAATAAGGAAAAATGCCGAAAGAATGGGCATAAGCATTATTGAAACAGAGTGCCGTGACGCATCTGATTTAAAGGAGGAGCTTGCCGACAAGGCAGACAAGGTTCTGGCGGACGTGCCGTGTTCGGGACTGGGGATTATTGCCCGAAAACCGGACATTAAGTGGAATAAGGAGGATATTGACGCACTTCCGGTACTGCAATATAAAATACTTGAAACAGCCGCAAAATATCTGAAGCCCGGCGGTGAGCTTGTTTACAGCACGTGTACGCTTAACAGGCACGAAAATGAAGACGTTGTCTGCGAATTTATCCGGGCAAATCCGGAGTTTGAATTTTCCGAGGTAATTCTGCCCGGTCCGCTTATGCGCAGAAATCACGGATATATTACCCTTTACCCCAAAATAGATACTACGGACGGATTTTTTATTTCCAAGATAAAAAGGTACAGCTGATATGATTGATTTAAAGGACTTTGAATTTGATGAGCTTGCGGAATATTTGAAGAGTATAGGCGAGCCGAAATTCCGTGCAGAGCAAATATTTTCCTGGCTCCACAAGGGAGTGGAAAGCTTTGATGAAATGACAAATATTTCAAAGATGGTACGAGAAAAGCTTGCTGAAGAATGTTTTGTATCTACTCTGAAAATACGCGAAAAATACGTGTCTAAGCTTGATAAAACCACAAAATATCTTTTTGAGCTGCCGGATGGAAATTGCATTGAAAGTGTGGTAATGTACTATAAGCACGGGATTACCATATGTATATCCTCGCAGGTTGGCTGCCGAATGGGGTGCGGCTTTTGCGCTTCAACCATCGGTGGACTTTACAGAAGCCTGACGCCCGGAGAAATACTTAATCAGGTAATCTTCGCCGAAAAGGACATCGGTGAGAGAATAAGCAATATTGTCATGATGGGAATAGGCGAACCGCTGGATAATTTCGATAATGTGGTAAAATTTCTGCATAATGTAAATCATCCGAAGGGACTTAATATCGGTTATCGGCATATTTCCCTTTCAACCTGCGGTGTTGTCCCTATGATTTATGAACTGGCAAAGCAGGATATGCCAATAACGCTGTCGGTATCGTTGCATGCGCCCAATGACGAAATACGCAGCTCACTGATGCCGATAAACAGAAAATATCATATTGACGAGCTTATACAGGCTTGCCGTGATTACATAAAGGTCACGACAAGACGCATAAGCTTTGAGTATTCGCTCATAAGCGGAGTGAACGATTCCATTGAGAATGCGGACGAACTTGCGCAGTTGCTAAAAGGCATGCTTGCGCATGTTAATCTTATTCCGGTAAATAAAATTGAGGAAAGAGAATACAAAAAGGGAGATAAAAAGCAAATACGCGCATTTTGTGACCGGCTGATTTCGCACGGAATAAATGCGACGATACGCAGAGAACTGGGCAGCGACATTCAGGCATCATGCGGGCAGCTCAGGAAAAAACTGCTTTAAATAAAGGAATCACAGAAGGCGGGGTGATGTAATGAGGATGGGAGCATGTACCGACATAGGTCGGATACGGAAAATCAATGAGGACAGCTATTTTTCTTATCGCAATGAAAATCTTGTCGGCGGAATGGTAGCGGACGGCATGGGCGGGTATAATGCGGGCGAAATTGCCAGTAAAATGACTACAATGATTGTGAAGGACTGTATAATCCGCAAATTTGACCCGAATATGTCCTATGTTGAGCTGGGAGAGCTTATACGCCGAGCTTTTATTGAGGCTAACAGTGAGATTTTTGAATATGCACGGCATCATGAGGAAGCAAAAGGCATGGGTACAACGGCATCTATGGGATTTATCTATAAAGAAAAGCTTGTTGCGGTGCATGTAGGCGACAGCAGAATATACGCCGTGTCAGAAAACGGAATAAGACAGGTTACCACAGACCATTCCTACGTGCAGGAGCTTTTAAGCCGCGGACAGATTACAGGTGACGCAGCACGAAATCATCCTCAAAAGAATCTGATTACAAGGGCAATCGGCACCGACAGCAGTATCAAGGTTGACGTTAATATCACCGATTACGGCGGAGAAACGGTTTTTATATGTTCGGACGGACTTTCTAATCTTGTCAGCGACGAACAGATTAGGAACGTTTTGAATGAACATGAGGATTTGCAGGCCGGAGTTGAGGCACTTGTGGCACTTGCCAATAAAAAGGGCGGAAATGACAATATAACATGTCTCGCATTTAACATAGACTGAAAGGAGTAATTTTATGAACCCCGATTATTTGGTTGGAAGAGTTATCGGAAACAGATACGAAATACTTGAGATAATAGGAACCGGCGGTATGGCTACCGTATATAAGGCAAAATGCCGCGTACTTAACAGATATGTTGCCATTAAGGTTCTTAAAGATTCTCTGAAATATGACAGTGATGTTGTGAAAAAGTTTAATGCAGAATCGCGTGCTGCGGCAAGACTTTCACACCCTAATATTGTACAGATATACGACGTGGGGGAAAACGGCGAATTTGATTACATAGTTATGGAGTATGTAGACGGCGTTACCCTTAAGGAATATATTCAAAAAAAAGGAAGGCTTCCATGGGAGGAGGCATGTGACTTTGCTATTCAGGTTGGAAGAGCTTTGGACTGCGCCCATGCAAACCATGTTGTTCACAGGGACATTAAGCCCCACAATATGCTGCTGACAAAGGACGGTACTCTTAAGGTTGCAGACTTTGGAATTGCCCAGGCGGCAAGCAGCGAAACGCTTGTGGCGGGATCTGGTGGAATCGGTTCGGTACATTATATTTCACCCGAACAGGCACGCGGTGGATACACCGATGAACGGAGCGACGTTTATTCTCTTGGTGTAGTTCTGTATGAGATGCTGACCGGAACGGTTCCCTTTGACGGTGCAAACCCCGTTTCGATAGCTTTAATGAAGCTTGAACAGGACCCCAAGGACTGTCGGATTATTAATCCGGATATCCCGGATAATGTTGCGGAGATAACCATGAAGGCAATATCACGGGAACAGCATGCGAGATATCAGTCTGCGGCGGAATTTGTGAGAGAGCTTGAATCAGTATGCGGTAATGGCGGCGTAATGTTCGATTATGATTCTTCGGATAAATTTGAAACGAAACGTATTGATGACAGAGAAACGAAAAATGAACTGTACAGCCGCCGTAGTGAAAAGAGAAAACATCAGCAAAATAAAAAAAAGGAAGTTATTGCAGCAGTTTTAGGGGTAATTGTTATTGCATTTCTGACTTATTTTATTATGGCGGGCGGACCAAAGGAATATCAGGTTCCGGACCTTACGGATAAAACTCTTGAGGAGGCGGAGCAAATGCTGGAAGAAGCGCAGCTCAAGCTATCCGATGAAGTGGAATTTGAAGCGTCCGAAGAATTTGAGGAGGGACACATTATTCGTCAGAAGCCCGGTGCAAATCAGTATGTTAAAAAGGGAAGAAAGATTAAGGTTACTCTAAGCTCGGGACTCGAGGACGGGCAGATTGAGGTTCCGGACGTTGAAAACCTGAAATATGAGGATGCCGAAAAACGTTTGAAGGCGGCAAAACTGACCTGTAAAAAGGTTGAAAAATATGATGATACAATTCAGTATGGATATGTCATCAGCCAATCTCCGAAAAGCGGTCAGAAGGTGTCAGAGGGTTATTCGGTAATATTGTACGTCAGCGCGGATATTGAAGACCCCGACGAACAGGCTGTTGTGCCAAAGCTTACAGGCCACACCGAAAGTCAGGCAAAGCTGCTTTTAGAGCAGGCGGGACTTGCACCGGGAAAAATTGATACAATAGAAAATGCTGCGGAAGCCGGAACGGTAATTTCACAGACTCCGTCGGCAAAAACCGGCGTTGAAAAAGGAAGCAAGGTCGACTTTACCGTCAGCACAGGCATTGCGGCAACTCCTACGCCAACGCCAACGCCTGCACCTGTTCTGAAACGAAAAACATTGACCATTACCATTCCCGAAGACGCGGGAGACACTGTTCATATTCGCGCGGTTGCCAACGGAAAGACCATATACGAGGCAAATCACGCAAAATCGGAAGGTGCTGTTGATATAACGGTTCAGGGCTCTAAGGACGCTAATGTTCAGGTGTATATTGACGGCAAGCAGGTTGCGGATAAGGTAATTACATTTGATTAATATGAAGGGAAAGATTATAAAGGGAATAGGCGGCTTTTACTATGTAAAAGCCGCTGATAATACCGTATATGAATGTAAAGCTCGGGGGATTTTCCGCAAAGACGGAATCAAGCCGTATATCGGTGATGATGTGGAAATTGAAACAGACGGTGAAAAAGGCAGTATTAAAGAAATTCTTCCGCGACGCAATTCGCTGATAAGACCACCGGTTGCCAATATTGATTTGATTGTCATTGTTGCTGCGGCAGCAAATCCCGAACCCAACCTGTTCATGCTGGACAAGCTGCTGGTAAGTGCGGAAATTAATGAGATAACACCAATTATATTGATAAATAAAACCGATATTAAGGACGGCAGCGAAATTTTTAGCATATACAAAGAGACGGGTTATACCGTCCTTTCGGTTTGTGCGGCACAGGATAAGACTCTAAGCTGTTTAATACCGTTTCTGGAAGGGAAAACAGCCGCTTTTGCCGGACTTTCCGGAGTCGGAAAGTCAACAATACTGAATACTCTGACGGGAAATGAGCTGGAAACGGGATCCGTTTCGGAAAAAATAAAAAGAGGCCGGCATACAACACGGCATGTTGAGTTGATGGAGCTTAAATCAGGCGGACATGTCCTTGATACTCCCGGATTCAGTTCTTTTGAGATTTCCGGGATAAAATCAGGGGAGTTATATAAATATTTTCCGGAGATACGCAGATTAAGCGGTATGTGCCGGTTTAAAGGCTGCTCCCATATAAACGAACCGGACTGTACAGTAAAGGAGCATGTGGAAAACGGCAGGATTGCCGTAAGCCGTTATGAAAGCTATAAAGAGTTATATAATCAACTAAGGAATGTAAAGGAATGGGAATAAAATGATACTATCACCATCAATGTTATCTGCTGATTTTTCGATTTTGGGCGAGCAGGTAGAGGAAGCGGAAAGAGCAGGCGCACAATGGCTGCATATAGATGTTATGGACGGCATTTTTGTGCCGAATATCAGCTTCGGCGCATGTGTATATAAGTGCATACGTGAGAAATCCAAATTGTTTTTTGACGTACATCTAATGATAACCAAGCCGGAAAGATATATCGAGGATTTTATCTCGGCAGGCGCCGACATGATAACCTTTCATGTGGAGGCTACCGAAGACGTACAAAAATGCATAGATTTAATTCATTCAAAGGGCAAAAAGGCAGGAGTGGCATTAAATCCCGAAACACCCGTTCATGCCGTTGTTCCGTATGCGGACAAGGCTGATATGCTGCTTGTCATGAGTGTTCATCCGGGCTATGGCGGACAGAAATATATTGAAGAGGTAAATCCGAAAATATCAGAGCTTCGCAGGCTGTGCGGAGAGGATTTTCTCATCGAGGTGGACGGCGGCATCAAGCAGTCAAATATAAAAGCGGTTGTTGACTGCGGCGCAAATGTTATCGTCGCCGGCTCCGCTGTGTTTAATGATGATATTACAGGCTCGGTAAAGGGTCTTTTGGGGGCATTATGAGAGCGGTAATAATCTGCGGCGGATATGTGGGAGAATATATAAAAGATTATATACGCACCGATGATTTCATTATTTGTGCCGACAGCGGGTACGACCGTGCCGCCAAGTACGACATTGAGCCGGACATTATAATAGGCGATATGGATTCGGTTAATATTGATACGTCGGACAAAAATAGGATTGTCTATCCAACGCATAAAGACTGTACCGACGGTGAATTGACGGTAATTTACGCCTTGGAGCATGGATTTTCCGAGGTCATTTTATTCGGTATGATAGGATCGCGTATGGATCATACTCTTGCCAATATTTCTCTTTTAAAACAGCTAAAAAATATTGACGCCGTGATAATCGATGACCACAATGAAATACGTTTTACCGATGGAAAAATTACTCTTTCCGGTAATGTTGGAGATACGGTATCATTTATTCCGTTTATCGGCGATTGTGAGGGTGTGACCACAGAAGGACTGGAATATGAACTTTTAAATGATACCGTGAAAAGCGGAACAAGTCTTGGAGTTAGCAACGTTATGACGGAAAAGCAATGTAGCTTTTTCATAAAAAAGGGAGAGGCATTTATTATAAGGAGCAAGGATTAAAATGATATATCTTGATAATGCGTCGACTACAAAGCCGTCGCAGGGCGCAAGGGACGCGGCATTGGCGGCGTTTGAAAATTTTGGAAATCCGTCAAGCCTTCACAGGCTGGGCATGGACGCTGAAAAAATAATCAGGAATACCGGTGATGATATTGCCCGAGTATTGGGTGTTGACGCTAAGAATATATATTTCACATCCGGCGGAACCGAATCAAATAATACTGCGATTTTCGGATATGTGCGTGGAAATAAAAAACGCGGCAATCATATAATTACGACAGCCATTGAACATCCGTCTGTGCTTGAGCCATTCCATATTCTTGAAAAGGAAGGGTTTGAGGTAACATATCTTCCGGTAGATAAAAGCGGTGCAATTAATCTTGACGATTTAAAAAATGCGCTGCGCAGTGATACAATTCTTGTCAGCGTTATGACCGTAAACAATGAAACGGGAGTAATACAGCCCTTTGAAAAGCTTAAGGAAATCATGAAGGGGTATTCTCCCAAGGCAGCCCTTCACTGCGACGGCGTTCAGGGGTTTTGCAAGATTGATATTAAGCCGAAAAAATGCGGCATTGATATGTTGTCTGTCAGTGCCCACAAAATACATGGCATAAAGGGTACGGGAGCTTTGTACATTGCCGACGGAGTGCATATTGCTCCGATTATCGCAGGCGGAGGTCAGCAAAAAAATATTCGCTCCGGAACGGAAAATGTTGTAGGCATTGCAGCATTTGGCGGCGCGGTCCGCAGTTTTAAACGGATTTCCAGAAATAAGCGTACCGAGCTGGCAGAAAAGCTGACGCAAAAAATAGATAATATTTCAATAAACGGGGAAGGCTTAAATTCCGGATATGTATTAAACGTATCCTTCTTAGGGACTAAAGCGGAAATACTGTTGCACAGTCTGGAAGCAAAAGGGATTTATGTTTCTTCCGGTTCGGCGTGTTCCTCCAATCATCCAGCACCAAGCCATGTTCTGACAGCTATGGGCAAAACTGCTGAGGAAATACGCGGTGCAATCCGCGTTAGCTTTTCCGATGAGGATTTTGACACGGATTTTGTTGCTGAGACGGTTAAAAATGAAGTGGATAAAATAAGAAAATATGTGAGGTAAGCTTGTGAAGGAAATTATTTTAATAAAATACGGGGAAATTATACTAAAGGGCGGCAACAGACCGCGTTTTGAAAAAATTTTGATACAGAATATCGCCAATTCAATAAGGAATATTGCCCAAACACGCATAACAATTGCGCAGGCAACCATATATATAGAAGTAGAAGATGAAGACAAGCTCGATATTGTATGCGAACGTCTTACAATGGTTTTCGGTATTGTAACCATTGTGCGGGCACGGGTTTGCGAAAAGACTGTTGAAGCCATTGAAGCGGCGGCTCTTGAGTATTGCGGCGGAGATTTGAAGCCCGGCGTTAAATTTAAGGTTGAAGCCAAGCGTTCGGATAAAAAATTCCCGTTAAATTCGGTACAGCTCGGTATTGAAGTGGGAGGATTTTTGGATGAGGCAATTCCGGGACTTGTGGTTGACGTGCATAATCCGGAGGTTACGGTTCAGGTTGAAGTGCGTGACCGTGAGGCGTTTGTGTATTGCCGTGAAAACCGAATCAAGGGGCAGGGAGGAATGCCAATCGGAACGGGCGGAAAGGCTACCCTTTTACTGTCCGGCGGAATAGACAGTCCGGTGGCGGGACATATGATTGCAAAACGCGGAATTGAAATTGATGCCGTCAATTTCTTTAGTTTTCCGTATACCAGCGAGCGCGCTAAGGAAAAAGTTATAGAACTTGCCTCTATTCTGGCACGCTATACATCGAAAGTAAACCTGTACATTGTGCCGTTTACCGATATTCAGCTGGCAATACGGGATAACTGCCCTGAAGAGCATATGACGCTTATTATGCGGCGGTTCATGATGAAAATTGCAGAACGTCTGGCAATACGAAACAAATCACAGGCACTAATAACCGGCGAAAGCGCAGGACAGGTTGCATCCCAGACTCTTGCTGCGCTTAATGTGACAAATGCTGTCGTTCAGATGCCTGTTCTTCGTCCGCTCATAGGCATGGATAAAACGGAAATTATTGAACGCTCACAGGAGATAGATACTTTTGAAACATCCATTTTACCGTATGAGGACTGCTGCACGGTGTTTACGCCCAAGCATCCCACAACGCAGCCGAAGCTTTCCATGATAGAGAAGAGTGAATCACATCTTGACGCAGACCGACTGATTGATGAAGCGATTGACGGAATAGAATGTATTGAAATATATCCGAAATTATAAAAGAAAGCTATTGCAATTTTGTTCGAAATAGGCTATAATATATTTGTAGCAAATTTTTGAGGGGGACTCTTTAATGGAGAAGAATGATAAAAAAGATATTACACCGAACAGCACAGAAGAAAAAAGAAAAGCCCTTTCAGCAGTTTTCGGCGCAATAGAAAAGCAGTACGGCAAGGGAAGTATTATGAAACTGGGTGATACCACTCCTGTTGATACCGACGCTATTCCTACAGGTTCGCTTATGCTTGATATGGCACTGGGGGTTGGCGGAATCCCTAAGGGAAGAGTTATTGAGATATATGGACCTGAATCATCAGGTAAAACAACGGTAGCGCTTCATGTTGTTGCGGAAGCACAGAAGAGGGGCGGAGAAGCGGCGTTTATTGACGCTGAGCATGCTTTGGACCCTGTTTATGCTAAAAATCTCGGAGTTGATATTGATAATTTGATAGTGTCCCAGCCGGATACGGGCGAGCAGGCTCTTGAAATTGCAGAGGCGCTTGTACGCAGCGGCGCTTTGGACGTTGTGGTTATCGACTCTGTTGCGGCACTTGTTCCTAAAGCGGAAATAGAGGGCGAAATGGGTGATGCGCATGTGGGACTTTTGGCAAGACTTATGTCCCAGGCTCTCAGAAAGCTTACGGCAATTACGGCAAAATCGGGAACAGCTGTTATTTTCATAAATCAGCTCCGCGAAAAGGTGGGTGTATTTTACGGCAACCCTGAAACGACACCGGGCGGGCGTGCTCTGAAATTTTTTGCGTCGGTGCGTCTTGACGTAAGACGTCAGGAGCCTATCAAAAACGGTACTCAGATTATCGGAAACAAAACAAAGGTTAAGGTTGTGAAAAATAAGGTTGCACCGCCCTTTAAAGAGGCAGAGTTCGACATTATGTACGGCAAAGGTATATCCAAAGAGGGAAATATTCTCGATATGGCGACCGAGCTGGGCATAATCCAGAAGAGCGGCGCATGGTTCTCCTATGAGGGTGAGCGCCTCGGTCAGGGTCGTGATAATATTAAGCAGATGCTTGCGGACAAGCCTGAATTTGCGGCTGAAATTGAGAATAAAGTTCGTGAAAAGCTTAAGATGTCCAAAAACGGAATTTCAGAAAATAATCTTGTCGAAAATGACAAAAAAGACGAATAATTTTTTGGGTAATAGGGTATCTTTAACTAAAATTTCTATTTTTTCATAAATATAGTTGACGATTTGCAAAAAAAATAGTATTCTATATAATGATAGTATATGAGGTTTTCAAGGAGGTTTCTCAATGTTTTCAAAGGAAGTTGAAGTTTTGAATCAGGTAGGCTTGCATGCGCGTCCGGCAACGTTTTTTATTCAGAAAGCCAATGAATTTAAGTCCAGTATTTGGGTGGAAAAGGACGAACGCAAGGTTAATGCGAAAAGCCTTTTGGGTGTATTGTCCTTGGGAATTACGAAGGGTACTACAATAAAACTTATTGCAGACGGCAACGATGAAGAGGAAGCGGTTGTTACTTTGGTTAATTTGATTGCTTCAAATTTCACCGAATGATTTATACCAATAACGCAAATAACTCTGCTTTTTACGGGTAGAGTTATTTTTAAGTTTGGAGACATGTATGTTTAATCTTGAGGAAGAATTGAAAAATCTGCCTGACCAGCCCGGCGTATACATTATGCATGATAAGAACGACAACATTATTTACGTGGGTAAGGCTAAGATTTTGAAAAACCGTGTACGTCAGTATTTTCAAAAAAATAAGAATCATACCCCTAAAGTGCTTGCAATGGTTGCCAATATCGCATATTTTGAATATATCGTGACCGACAGCGAGATGGAAGCGCTTGTTTTAGAGTGTAATCTTATAAAAAAACATCGTCCGAAATATAATATACTTTTGAAGGACGATAAGCAGTATCCTTATATAAAGGTGTCAATTAATAAGGATTACCCCAGGATTTTTATGTCACGAACCCTCAAAAATGACGGCGCGAAATATTTTGGCCCGTATACCGGCATGCAGACAGTACGCAGTACCATTGACATTGTTCAGCGAATATTTAAGCCGCCAACATGCTCACGTAAATTCCCCGAGGAC
This sequence comes from Clostridiales bacterium, assembly GCA_029219925.1. Taxonomy (GTDB): domain Bacteria; phylum Bacillota; class Clostridia; order UBA1381; family UBA1381; genus UBA1738. The sequence goes on from JAQXUJ010000208.1 coordinate 22,303, forward strand.
ATCGGAAAGGGACGTCCTTGCCTTAATTATCACATAAACAACTGCTTTGCGCCATGCATCGCGGGGAAGGTCAGCCGTGATGAATACCGACGGATTTTTTTTGACATTTGTTCATTTCTTGAAGGAAATCATACGAAGCTGCTGGCAGAAATGCAGGAGGAAATGCTGACGGCTTCGAAAAAGCTTGAGTTTGAAAAGGCCGCAATACTGCGCGATAAAATATCGGCTGTAAAGCGGTTTGAGGAAAAGCAGAAGATTATCAATGCTGATAAACAGGCTGATGTTGATATTATTGCCGCAGCAGTTTTGAATACAAAAACATTTGTTGAGGTTTTTTTCGTTCGGAAGGGCAAAATAACCGGGCGGGCAAGCTATAAAATCGAAGACACACAATATATATCACAAGGCGAGGTTTTATCGGATTTTATCAAGCAGTTCTATTCCGGAAATACAAATATTCCGGGTGAGATTCTTACAGAATATGATGTTGATGATATTGATTTGATTTCCGGCTGGCTGTCGGAAAAGAGGGGCAAAAAAGTTCACATTATTTGCCCCAAGCGCGGCGAAAAAAAGCAGCTTATTTCCATGGTACACAAAAATGCCGAAGCTGCAGCGGAAAATTATCGCATTAATAACCTTAAAGCCGCTGAAACCAAGAATAAGATTTTGTCCGAAATTGCTAAAAAGCTTAATCTTGAAACTATTCCCAGGAGAATTGAGTCCTATGATATATCAAATATCTCAGGGAGTGACAACGTTGCCTCAATGGTGGTTTTCATTAACGGAAAATCCTCAAAGAAGGATTACAGGTATTTTAAAATAAAATCCACAGACGGCTCGGATGACTATCTTTCCATGCAGGAGGTTATTTACAGACGCTTCCGCCGCGCACGCGATGAGGAGCAGGATATAAAAAACGGCGTGATTTCTGAAGATGAATCTAAATTTTTGCCGCTACCGGATTTGATATTGTTAGACGGCGGAAAGGGACATTTGTCGTCTGTTTTGGAGATTATGGACGCCATTGACGAGGAAATTCCCGTTTTCGGTATGGTTAAGGACGATAAACACAGAACACGCGGACTCGTTTCACGAAGCGGAGAAATAGAATTATCACCCCTTGACAGTGTGTTTAAATTCATAACACAGGTTCAGGACGAAGTACACAGAAGCGCAATAACATATCACAGAAAGCTTCGGAGTAAAGGAATGACAAAATCCGCACTGGACAACATAAACGGCGTCGGAGAGGTCAGAAAAAAACGGCTTATGGAAGTATTTAAAAGTGTAGATAATATCAAAAATGCCGGTTTAGAAGAATTGGAAAAGGCGGTAGACAAGAAAACGGCTCATGCAGTATTCGAGTATTTCCATGGAAAATAGGGGGCTAAATTCGTTGTTTTGGTATGATGATTTATGCCGTCCTCAAGGGACGGAAACGGAGGAGTGTTATGTTCAGACTGAAAAAAAACGGTGAACTTCAGTATTATGTTATAGATGAATTTGAAAATACCGGTCTTGTCAAGCATTGTTTTACAACAAGATGCGGTGGAGTAAGCAAAAACGAATATGAAAGCATGAATCTTCGCTTAAACTGTGACGACAGCCGTGAAAACATACTGACAAACTATCGGATAATATGCGATGAAATTGGTGTGAACTACAAGGATTTGGTGTTGTCAAATCAGGTTCATGAGGATAAAATATGTACTGTCGGTAGGTCTGACTGCGGAAACGGCATTGTTAAGCCGCAAAAATTTGAAAGTGCAGATGCGCTTATTACAAATGAAGAGCATGTGCCTATAGCTGTTTTTGGTGCAGATTGTGTACCTATTTATTTTCTTGACACCGCAAAGCGTGCGATAGGTCTTGCGCATTCCGGCTGGAAGGGCACAGCCGCTCGAATCGGCGCAAAGACGGCTCTAAAGATGGTAAAGGACTTCCATTCAAAGCCGGAACATATTCTGGCTGCAATAGGACCATCCATACGTTTGTGCCATTTCGAGGTGGGCGATGAGGTGGCGGAAATATTCAGAGAAATTTTCGGAGACGATGCCCTTGAAAAACACAAAAAATATCATGTAAATATGCAGAAGGCAATTTCAATTCAGCTTCAGGAAATTGGTATTCCAAAGGAAAATATTATTGATTCCGGACTTTGCACCTACTGCAAAGACGAGCTTTTCTTTTCACACAGAAGAACAGGAGGCCGCCGCGGAGTGATGGCGGCAATAATGGAGCTAAAAGACAGGAAGTGATTTATATAAAAAAAATAACGGCGTTCCTTCTTGCGACGATAATGCTTTTGAGCATTTGCGCATGCGGAAAGGAAACGGAAGAAGACGCAATTGAAAGCGGCGAGCTGGTTGTGGTGTCAGATACTACCGACATAAATCTCGGAATATACTCAATTGACACCCTAAATCCGCTTGAGACCTCTTCAAAGAGCGTTCAAAACATAATGAATATAATTTACGAACCGCTTTTTACCGTGGACGCACAGGGAGGGAGCGTACCGGTCCTTGCCGAAAGCTACGCACTGTCAGCGGACGGATTTTCGGTTACGGTTAATCTGAAGAAGGATGTAAAGTGGCATGACGGTACGGTTTTCACTGCTGACGATGTTGTTTATACACTAAGCAAACTGTGCTCCTCAAAAGGACTATATAAAAAAACTGCGGACAAAATACGCAGTTTTACGGCTATAAGCAAAAGTCAGGTACAGATTAATTTAGAAGAACCGCAGCCGGATTTTACACCTTGTCTGACCTTCCCTATAATTTCCTCCCGAACCTCATACTGCACTGATGATAGCTTTGTGCCTATGGGTACAGGCTCTTATCGGTTTGCTTCGAGAAGCGGCACCGAGTTGATTTTGGAGCCGAACACCGGCTGGTACGGCGACAGTGTTTCTCAGAAGCGTATCTGCGTAAAAATTCTTAAAGACGGGAATGCGGCGGCGGAGGCTTTTAATGTAAACGAGCTTGACGCCATAACCTCGGACGAGCTTGATCTATCGGTTTCAACACCAAAAAATAATTCTCATACAAAGACCATTGTATCGGATAATATGGTATTTCTTGGCTTTAATACTGCTGTTCTGCCGGTTAATATTCGTCGTGCCGCAATTATTGCCATAGATAAGAAAAAAATACTGGAAAATGAGGCATACGGTCACGGCATGCCTGCGGATTCATCGATTAATCCCTCTTCATGGGCATATCAGGAATACAAAACAGGTCTTAATGAGGAGCATATTGATACTCTGATTATGCAGGAGGGGTACCGCATTGAGGATGGAATCTTTTACAAGGACGGAGTGGCGCTTTCGGGTGGGATTTTAGTTAATTCCGATAATGCAGTGCGGGTTAATATTGCGGAGGCAATCCGTACTGCGCTTAACGCCGCCGGCTTTTCAACATATGTTGAAGCGGTAAGCTATAATGAATATATTGAAAGGATAAATTCTGATAATTTTGACATGTTCGTTGGTGAAACGGAAGTGTCTGCAAATACAAATCCCTGCGAAATGATTACCGGCAGCGACAATTATTTCAATTTTGATACAACAGAGCTTTCGGCAAAGATGAAGCTGCTCTTCGGAGTTACCGACAGAACGGAATATAAAAATGCGGTGACACAGTGCATGCACACGTTTTATGTCAATCCGCCTTATATGCCGCTTTATTTTAAAACTGAGAATGTAATCTACGGCTCATATGTATCGGGAATTGAGCAGCCGGTGCTGTTTGACGCATATAAAAATATTGAAAAATGGTATTTTTATGATAAAAACGGAAAGGAAGGCGATTCCGATGGAAACAAAAAATGATATTATATCGGTTATAAGCAGTAAAAGTGCAGCCTTCAGCAAGGGTCAGAAAAAAATAGCGAATTATATCCTGAAAAACCGGGAAAACGCCGCTTATATGACGGCGGCAAGGCTATCGCAGGGAGCAGGAGTCAGCGAGGCTACCGTTATTCGATTTGCATATGAGCTTGGACTTAACGGGTACCCGGAGCTGCAAAAAAGGCTTATCGACCATGCAAAAACTCAGCTTACATCCTTGCAGAGAATGAAACTGGCATGTGAAAAAATCGGAAGCCGAGATATTCTGTACAGCATTTTGAAATCAGATGTTGGATATATTGAAAAGACCCTCGAAAATATTGATAAATCTCAGTTTGAGAAAGCGGCGGCTGCTATTTCTTCCGCAAATAAAATTTACATCACAGGGGTACGAAGCGCAGCTTCCCTGGCTGAATTTGCAGGATTTTATCTGCATCTGATTTTCGACAACGTCAGGCTTATAAAATCAACCGGAGGCGATGGTCTTTTTGAACAGATTTTAAATGTCGGCGAAGGAGACGCATTTATCGGGATAAGCTTTCCAAGATACTCCAAAAATACTATAAAAGCCCTTGAGTATGCTAAAAAAAACGGAGCAACCGTCATAGGGATTACGGACAGCAAAAGCTCGCCGGTAGCATTAATGTCGGATTTTACACTTATAGCCTGGTGTGATACAACATCCTTCATTGACTCTCTCACCGCTCCTTTCAGCCTGATAAATGCTCTGCTTGTGGCAGTCGGCATGGCTAATATGGACAAGGTTCGTAATAATCTTGAACGGCTGGAACAAATCTGGGATGAATACGAGGTATATGATAGAAATGACGGATAAAACAGTTGCGGTTATCGGCGGAGGACCGGCAGGAATGATGGCGTGCGGCAGGCTGAAAAATCGTGTAGAAAAGGTAATACTTATTGAAAAAAATGATTTTTTGGGAAAAAAACTGCGCATTACGGGAAAGGGAAGGTGCAATATAACAAATATTGCTGAAGTAGAGGATATTATAGAAAATATTCCCAGAAACGGGAAATTTTTATACAGCGCTCTGTATAGCTTTACAAATACCGACGTTATTTCGCTTTTTGAGAAACTGGGCGTTAAGACAAAGGTGGAGCGCGGCGGAAGAGTATTTCCGGAAAGTGACAGCGCTCGTGATGTTGCGGAGGCAATGAAAAGGTATGCGCTCGGGAATAATGTCAGGCTTGTGAAGGCGAGAGCGACAGGACTTTTAATAGAAAATGGCAGGGTGACCGGCGTAAAAACAGAAAAAGGGTCTGTTTCCGCCGACAGCGTTATAATTGCTACCGGCGGAAAATCCTATCCGCTTACCGGTTCTACCGGCGACGGCTATAAGCTTGCGGAAGAGGCAGGTCACACAATAATACCCCCGAAGCCTTCGTTAGTTCCTCTCGTCACAAAGGAAAAATGGGTAAGCGATTTGATGGGACTCTCCCTTAAGAATGTTGAGCTTACCTTAAAAGATAATAAGGGAAGGAAAATTTTTTCCGACTTCGGCGAAATGCTTTTTACTCATTTTGGTATTTCCGGTCCAATTGTTCTTTCCGCATCATGTCATTTAAAGGGAAATACTGAGGTGAAAGCCTTTATTGATTTAAAGCCTGCCCTTACCTTTGAGCAGCTTGATAAGCGCATTTTAAGGGATTTCGACAAATTTCGTAAAAAACATTTGCAAAATTCTTTGGATGAACTATTGCCTAAAGCGATAATTCCTGTTATAATAGAAGAAGCGGGTCTTGAAAAACACAAAGAGGTCTGCAATATAACCCGTGAAGAACGGGCGAGACTGGGAACGGTTATAAAATCTCTGGAGCTGACAGTCACAGGAACACGGCCTATAGACGAGGCAATTATTACCTCCGGTGGAGTGAAGGTTTCGGAAATTAATCCGTCTACAATGGAATCAAATATAATTAACGGTCTGTATTTTGCCGGCGAGGTTATTGACGTAGACGCATATACGGGCGGATATAATTTGCAGATTGCATTTTCCACCGGCTGTTTGGCAGGAGAAAATGCATAAAGGGGATGAATGTATGAGGGTTGCAATTGACGGCCCGGCGGGAGCGGGAAAAAGCTCCATTGCGAAAATTTGTGCTGCTAAGCTGGGGTTTATTTATATAGATACCGGTGCAATGTATCGCGCGGCGGCAGTTTACGCCATTGAAAGCGGTATTGAAATTGATGAAAAAAACATGACTCGTGAGGTTCTGGACAGGATTAAAATCGATATATCCTACGGTGAGAACGGTCAGCAGATATTTCTTTGCGGCAAGGATGTGACAGAACGCATACGCCGTCCGGACGCAACTATTGGCTCATCAGATATTGCTGCCATACCTGCGGTTAGATTAAAGCTTGTCGAACTTCAGCGCAGGCTTGCGCTGGACAATGATGTAATTATGGACGGGCGCGACATAGGAACATACGTTCTGCCTGATGCGGAGGTTAAAATATTCCTTACAGCATCTGTTGAAGAGCGTGCTCGCCGCCGCTTTGCTGAGCTTACGGCAAAGGGCATGGAAGCTGATTTTGAACAAGTAAAGAAAGATATTGAATACAGAGATAAAAATGACACAGAACGAAGTTTTGCCCCTCTCAGAAAGGCGGAGGATGCCGTGCTGATTGATTCCTCCGACATGACTGTTGAACAGGTTACGGAGCGTATTACGGAAATTATAAAGGGGGCAATGTAATGTTCTATTGCATAGCTAAAGCTATACTGCGGTTTTTAAGTATGTTCGTTTTCAGAATAAAAACCGTAGGTAAAAATAATGTTATTAAAGAAGGTGGCGCGATTTTTGCAGTCAATCACCGCAGCTGCTGGGATCCTGTGCTTGTAGCGCTGACCTCACCGAGACGGCTTTCCTTTATGGCAAAAAGCGAGCTGTTTAAAAATAAGCTTTTCGCAGCAATTATAAAAGGCCTTGGAGCCTTTCCCGTACATCGCGGCAAGGGTGATATCGGAGCAATTAAAACTGCCCTTACAATACTTAATCAGGGAAAAATTATGATGATGTTCCCGGAGGGGAAACGCGTTAAAGACGGAGAACCGATCGATATTAAGCCCGGTATAGCAATGATTGCAGCACACGCAAAGGTTCCTGTTGTACCGGTATGTATCACCGGAAAATATCACTGGCTGAGCAGGATAACGGTAAACTACGGCGAGCCCGTTTATCTTGATGAATATTACGATGAGAGGCTGTCTGTTGAAAAGCTGCAGGAAATCAGCACATCGCTTATGAACAGGGTTTATGCTCTGGGAAAGGCTGAAAAATGAGTGTTAAAATTGCAAAAACAGCAGGTTTTTGCTACGGCGTAAAAAGAGCCGTGGAGAAAACCTATGATGCCGTTAAAACGGGCGGTAAAATCTCCACTCTCGGACCATTGATACACAACAGACAGGTTGTAGAGGACTTGGAACGCCGCGGCGTATATGCGTATGACAATATTGACGGCATTCCCGATGACAGTATAGTTATTATTCGAGCCCACGGCGTAAAAAAAACCGTAATCGACGCATTGCAGGGAAAAGAATATATTGACCTTACATGCCCGTTTGTGGCAAAAATTCATAAAATTGTCATGGAGCAGTATTATAAGGGCAGTCAGATTGTAATTGTGGGTGATAAAAATCATCCGGAGGTTATAGGCATAAACGGCTGGTGCAATGACAGCGCAATTATAACTTATGATGAAAACTTTAAAATGCCGGAAAAATATGCCGAAAAACCTATATGTATTGTAGCACAAACGACAATAAATAAAAAAGTTTTTGTGCAAATAGTACAAAATATTAAAAACACTTGCAAAATGGTAGTGGTTTTTGATACAATATGTAGTGCGACCAAGGATAGGCAGAGGGAAGCATATGAATTATCTGCAGAATCAGATATAATGTTCGTAATCGGCGGTAAGGAGAGCTCCAACACAAAGAAGCTCTATCAGATTGCGCGTGAGCAATGCTCCGAAACATATTTCATTGAAAGTTTTGAGGATATTCCTCAGAATATATATATTCCCAAAAATTCTATTGTGGGAATTACGGCGGGTGCTTCAACACCCCCGTGGATGATAAAGGAGGTTATAGGCAAAATGGAAGAAATGCTTAAAGATGGTGAAATGAGTTTCGCCGAAGCACTGGAACAACATGAAAGGGAAAAAGCTTTGGTGACCCTTAAAACAGGTGATATTGTTAAAGGGACAGTTATGAGAGTCGAATCCAATGGTGTCAGTGTAAACTTGGGTTACAAATCAGACGGTTTTATTCC